>DFHY01000108.1:0-2018 GCA_002371345.1 Lachnospiraceae bacterium UBA3711 | reverse complement strand
CACAGACAGCAGTATACTCAGGTCAAGATCGAGAAGATCAACGCCTGAACCGGAACCTCAGGGGATCCGCATGATTACGGTAAGCATCTATCATCTTGATTCCGGTTCCATTGGCGGTTTTCTATATGAAGGCCACGCGGACGCCGGAGAGTACGGATACGATATCGTGTGCAGCGCGGTGAGCGCTCTCGCGATCGGGTGTGTGAATTCTATCGAGATGTTCACAGACGCCGGATTTGATGAGGATGCGGGTGATGACGGCGGCTACCTGAAAGTCATCTTGAAGCCGGAGACGGCTGAGGATCACGACGCGCAGCTTCTTCTGAAGTCAATGACGCTCGCGGTCAGTCAGATGGCTGAGAGTTATCCGGAGAATATCCGGATCAGACACATCGAAAGAAAGAATTACGGGAGGTAAGAATTATGCTTAACATGAACCTTCAGTTCTTCGCTCATAAAAAGGGTGTCGGTTCCACAAAGAACGGCCGTGATTCCGAGTCCAAGAGACTTGGCGCCAAGAGAGCGGACGGACAGTTTGTCAAGGCAGGAAACATTCTGTACAGACAGCGCGGAACCCACATTCATCCGGGTGAGAACGTTGGTCTCGGCAAGGATGACACTCTGTACGCGAAGGCGGATGGAATTGTCCATTTCTCAAGACTGGGCAAGTATCGCAAGCAGGTCTCCATCATCGTCAGAGAGGAGAAGGAGGCCGCGGCTGAGTAATCCTTACTCAGACCGGCTTTTCATATCGTTTCGCAGAGAATTGGGGAGTGCGGGTACACTTGTGTATCCGCACTCTTTCAGTAAGCGGCATTAAACAGTTTTAACTGCACAGTTCCCGTCTCTTAAGGAGGCGGGGCACAGGAGTATTCCATGTTTGCTGACAGAGCAAAGATAATTATACGTTCCGGAAAGGGTGGCGACGGGCATGTGAGCTTCCGCCGTGAGAAGTTCGTGCCTGATGGCGGCCCTGACGGCGGCGACGGTGGCAGGGGCGGAGATGTCATATTCGAGGTTGACAACAATACCAACACGCTGATGGCTTACAGGCATCATAGGAAGTTTTCGGCGACAGACGGAGAGGCGGGCAGGAAGAAGCGCCAGCACGGAGCCGACGGAGAGAGCATCGTCCTGAAGGTTCCTGAGGGAACGGTCATTAAACTTGCGGAAACAGGCGAAGTCATCGCGGATCTGTCCGGTGAGAACCGCCGTCAGGTAATTCTGCAGGGAGGACGCGGTGGCAACGGCAACATGCATTACGCGACCTCGACCATGCAGGCCCCGACCTATGCCCAGCCCGGACAGGACGCGAGAGAACTCGAGGTTCTGCTTGAGCTTAAGCTCATAGCTGATGTCGGCCTGATAGGCTATCCGAATGTGGGGAAGTCAACTCTTCTGTCCAGGATATCCAACGCGTCCCCGAAGATCGCGAACTATCATTTCACGACGCTTGAGCCTAATCTGGGAGTCGTCGACCTTGGAGATGACCAGGGTTTCGTGGTCGCGGATATTCCAGGACTCATCGAGGGCGCAAGCCAGGGAGCCGGTCTCGGACACGAGTTCCTGCGTCACATAGAACGCTGCAAGGTGCTCGTGCACGTAGTCGACGCCGCCTCCGTCGAGGGAAGAGATCCGGTTGAGGATATCTACCGCATAGACGAGGAGCTTGCGGCATATAACGTATCCCTTGAGAAGAAGCCCCAGATCATAGCGGCGAACAAGTGCGACGCATTATCTCCCGCGGACGCGGATGATGAGGCTGTGAGCGGAGGATCTTCCTCAGGCGCGGATGGAGACGCCGGGGATCCGGTTTCACGTATCCGTTCGGAATTTGAGCCAAAAGGAGTGAAGGTATATCCGATATCCGCGGTAACCGGCCAGGGGGTACAGGAACTCCTGTACGCTGTCAGGACGCTGCTCGACACTGTTCCGAATGAGCTTGAAGTGTTCGCCCAGGAGTATTTCCCCGAGGAACATATTCCCGGCAACAATCTGCCATACCAGGTCTGGAAGGA
>DFHY01000094.1:25141-31585 GCA_002371345.1 Lachnospiraceae bacterium UBA3711 | reverse complement strand
TCTCAAGGCCGGATTTGAACTCAAAGGCAAGGTGGTCGTCTTAGACCGTGATCTTCTCGATCAGTTTCCTGCCCAGAGCCTCATCGTACTCCTCGACCGCCTCCTGCTGCCCGTCCAGGAAATCCTCGATCACCTTCATCTGCTGCCTGACGCCTTCCTTCTCGGCATCCTCCAAGAGCAACCGTTGTTTCTCTTCCCGGATGGCATCGATCTGGTCGGTGAGGTCGTCGTAGTCCTGTTTGGCTCCCGCCTTCTTCAGCAGTTCCTTCTGGATTCCGAGCATCTTCTCGTCCAAGGCTGCGATCTTTACGCTGTTGCTGCACCCGACAATTTTCTCGACATTTGCCTTAAAGGCAGGAAGAAAATCCTCCTTCTGCCCGATGAGCTGGTTGACCGCTTGCACCACCGCAGCATGGAGATCTTTCTCGTAGATTGTCCGTGACGGGCAGTCGGTTCCCAGCTTATGGTGCAGGAGCCTGCTGACGCACCGCCATACCGGGACGCGCTCGCCTTTCAGGAGCCATTGCGTACGCTGGTAGACGTCACCGCAATGTGCGCAGTACACAATGCTTGACAAGGCGTACTTTCCGCTGTAGACGCTCCGCCGCCCCGTTCCGGTGCTGATCCTTGCCCGGCGCACGATCTCTTCCTGCACCAACATGAACAGGTGGCGCGGGATGATGGCCTCGTGGCTGTTTTCCACGTAGTACTGTGGGACGATGCCGGTGTTCTTCACCCGCTTCTTTGTCAGGAAGTCCGTCGTGATTGTTTTCTGGAGCAAGGCATCTCCGATGTACTTCTCGTTCATAAGGATCTTCCGGAGAGTGCTGGCAAGCCAGAAGTCGTTTCCTGCGGCTGTTTTGATTCCGTCAGCCGTCAGCCCCTGCCCAATGGCGTAGTAGCTTTTGCCCTCAAGAAACTCCCGGTAGATCCTTTTCACCACCTTTGCCTCTTCCGGGTTAATCACCAAGTTGCCTTCCTCGTCCTTGTCATACCCCAGGAACCTGTTCGTGCACACCTGAACTTTTCCCTGTTGGTAGCGGTACTGGATGCCCAGACGGACGTTCTGGGAAAGGCTCTGACTTTCCTGCTGAGCGAGTGATGCCATGATGGTGAGCATCACCTCGCCTTTGGCATCCATCGAGTTGATGTTCTCCTTCTCGAAGAATACCGGGATGTTCTTGTCTTTCAGCTCCCGGATGTACTTGAGGCATTCGAGGGTGTTTCGAGCAAACCGACTGATCGACTTCGTGACCACAAGGTCGACCTGCCCTGCCATGCAATCCTCGATGAGCCGGTTGAACTCTTCACGCTTTTTGGTGTTGGTACCGGATATGCCATCATCCGCGTAGATCCCGGCCAGTTCCCAATCCGGATGCTTTGAAATGTAATCGGTATAGTGCCCGATCTGTGCCTCGTAGCTTGTCGCCTGCTCTTCCGTATCTGTGGAGACGCGGCAGTATGCCGCCACACGGGTCTTCGGGACTTCTTCCGTTTCTCTCCCCGGCCTCCTCTTCACCGTTGCCGGGATCATCATCACTGTTGCCATCTTAGTCCGTCCTCCTGATTAAGCTATACAAGTATTCAGCCTGCCTGTACGGGTCATCAAAATGCTGATCCGCTTCGTCCATTTCAAATTCCAGCCCTGGCTTCTTTGCCGTTTTATGCAGGGGCTGCCGCCTGTCCCTTCCATAAAGCGTGGCGCGCCTTTGTCGTTCAGCCTCGATCTTTTCCCGCATGTCTGCACTGAGGATCGCCGGGTAAAAGCCATCCCCCAGGTAATGCCTGTTGAGCATCATCCTCATGGCTGACGCATGGTAGGTTTTCAGCCCTGCCGCCTCCGCAGCGGCACTCAGCCCCATTCCCGCAAGATATCCCTCGCAAAGCATCTTTACCTGGGCGGCCTGTTCCTCATCTATGACCGCCAATCCATTCTCGATCCTATAGCCGTATGGCGTGTGTCCCCTTGCCATGTCACCCGATCCTTTCCCGGAGGCTAAGCCCGCATTTCAAATGGAAGGTTACCTCGGTCTGGCTGTAGACCGTGATGCGGTCAACAAACCGTCCGACCAGCTCCCCGTCAAACTCCGTCAGCATTTCCGAATGCCCCGTGAAGTGCATAAGGTCTTCCAGCGCCTGTACCATGTCCGCATTGCCGGAAATGTCCTGTACCAGTTGCCTGCGCTCCCTCTCAAGGCGTTCTGCCTTCGCCGCGAGGTTGTTGTTCTCTTGCGTGAAAAGCGCGGGCTCCAGATAACCCTTCGACATGATGGTGACCAGCGTCTGCTGCCTCTGGGTGCATTGTTCCAGTTTTTCATCGATCTCGCTGATCCTGTGGAGCGCCTCCCTGTGGGCATCCCCACGGGCATCATCGAGCAGGGCTGCCAGGATCTCCACTTTTGCAAAGATCAGCTTATTCAGCATGGTGGTGAATGCGGCCTGAAGGCCGTCTTCCCGGATAGCCTTCAGGCCGCATTCATCCTGATCCTTCAGATGCCCCTTGCATGCCCAGACCGCATAGCGCAGCTTTCCGGTGTAGCAGACCTTCCGCTTAAAACCGCTTCCGCATCTACCGCAGAAGATCTTCTGCGTAAACGGATACCTGTTCTGGTACCTGCCGTCACCTTTGTGGATGTTCTTCTCCTTTGCCCTTTGCTCAACGATCCGGGCAGCCGCCTCAAAATCCTCATGGCTGATGATCGCCTCATGGTGGCCTTCCATAAAGAACTGGTCGCGGTCGCCCCTGTTCCTGTGCCGCTGGAACCGGAAGTCCGAGTAGGTTTTCTGGAAAAGGCAGTCGCCTGTGTACTTCTCGTTGTTCAGGATTCCCCGGATTGTGGTCTGGTGCCATGCTCCGCCTTTCTTCGTCGGCACCCCCTTTGCGTTAAGTTCCCGCGCAATGATGAAGCTGCTTTTACCCGCCAGGGTCTGCTCAAAAATCCATCTCACCCATCTCGCTTCTTCCTCGTTAATGGAGAAAATGCCGTCCTTCACATCGTAGCCGTATGGTGCGTATCCAATCTTGTAAGTCCCGTTTTCAAACCGGTGCCGGATACCCCACTTGTTGTTCTCTGAAATGGAAACTGACTCGCTTTCCGCAAGGCTGCTCATGATGGAGAGAAGAAGCTCCGATTCCATAGCCCCGGTGTCGAGGTTCTCTTTTTCAAAGAAAACCGTAACGCCAAGGCCGAGCAGCTTCCTGACAATCTCAAGACAGTCCGTGGTGTTGCGGGCAAATCGGCTGAGCGACTTCGTGACAATCCGGTCGATCTTCCCAGCCTCGCAGTCCGCGATCATCCGCATGAACGCCGGGCGCTTTTCCTTCTTTGTGCCGGTGATGCCCTCGTCGTAATAGAGTCCTGCAAACTCATATTCCGGGTTGGCGCTGATCGTTTCCTCATAATGCACCTTCTGCGCCTCAAGGGAGATCAGCTGGTCTTCCATCCCGGTCGATACCCGGCAGTAAGCTGCGACCCTGGTCTTCGCCACAGGAGCACGTACCTGTAAAGGCTCAATTTTCGTTATCGATTTCATTGTCTCGCCCCCTTTCGCACTCCCATAACACCTCTGTTCGAGGAGTAAAGCAACTTAATTCAGAGCATATATCCACCAGAGATTTGCGGAATCCATCGCAGTTTTCAGGCAGAATCTACCAGTCCGTCTTACATGATCTCAGCCAGAAACGGCCTGAATGTCCGCTTGTTTTCATCCATGAGCAGCCCATACTGACGCTCGGTAATTAGCCCTTTTTCCAACAGTTTCTTCGTCAGTTTCTCCGCCCGGTAATAATTCAGGTCGCCTATCAGATTCTCTTCCATATACTTGACGGCAGGAGTCTTACTGTCATCAGTAGGGGATGTAACCTTCATCACTTGCATGTTCACGCTCTCCCTTCTGAGGGAACTTATCTATCCCTTCTGCCAGTACTCCCCCAAAAACGCGATCCGATTCCAAACCATCAGGACAAAAAATAAGCCTCCCACAGGAAACCCTGCAGGAGGCGATTCTCAGATCTTCTCACAGTATTTGAGGGAAATCCATCCGGCGCCGGACTTCAGCTTTCCCCAGCCACACGAGACAGCCACAATCGTAAAGATGCCGATTCCCGTGTATCCGTTGCTGCATAGCTCTTGCCGAAGCCTTTGCGGATGTTCAGGTCAGGAATGCTGACCCTGACGAGGAAAAACACCCAAGCCTTTCAGCCTGAGTGCCTCTATTCCTTATGCACTTCTCTCCGCAACGAAGTGTTGTTTGATCTGCTTCTTCTCTGCTTCGTACCTTTCCTGCAGCTTTTTAAGCTCCTCCTGCTCCTGTTCCCGGCGTTTGATCCGCAGATCATCTTTCTGAATCACCAGTCTGCCGTCCTCACACTGCACCAGCACCGGATCCCCAACCTTAAACCCCAACTCCTGAAGCCACTGACCCTGAATCCGGATTCCCGGCGTTCCTGCCTTTCGGTTGCCTGCTGCTTCTGTTACTGTAAGCTCTCTGAAATCCTTCCTTGCCATATCTTAACTCCTTTCTTAAAACTTAGCATATGTTAAGTATCCTAAGTAAAAACTTAGCACATGCTAAGTTCTATGTCAACATTATACTTAGCATTTTTTAAGTTTTTGTTGACCAGGAACCGCACAGCAGATAAACTGAATAGGGAAACATCTGGGGAAACAAGCAGGAGACTAAAGAGGGAAAGCATCTGGAAAAAAAGCAGGGGATTAAAGGGATATGATCTGTTATGACAAACTGTTTGAACTGCTCAGAAGCCGTGGGCTCAGGAAAAAAGAACTGCTGAAGGTGATGTCTCCGCCAACTCTGGCAAAGTTTGCCAAACATGAGTCCATCACCACCGATGTAATCAATAAGGTCTGCGCCCATCTGGGCTGTCAGCCCGGAGACATCATGGAATACCGTGAGGATCCTGAAGCCTCTCCCAAGCGCAAAACCGGCGATACAAGCCTTTGACCTGTACCGCCGGTTTTTATTATGATTCCTTCTGTGTCTTTAAAAATCCTTCCATGCAGGTTCTGCATCCTCAGGGAGCATACCAAAGTGCTTCAATGCCTCCACAATCGCCGCTTCCTTCTCCGGCGTACACTTCGGCTGCTTTGCATCATCTGATTTCGGCTTGTTGAAATTCTCCCGCTTCTCCAGACCATACTTCTCTTTCGTCTGAGCGATATAAAGGGAAGAAACTTTCAGCCCGGTCTTCCCGGCAACATACTCCTTGATCTGCCCGTATGTTCCCTTCCCCCTGAACCTGCTGATATCCTGATCCTCCAGAGACACCTCCACCCTGACCTTCCGGGAGTCGATCTTTCCCTTGGAAAGAAGGACAACCGTCTCCACATGTACCGTATGGCAAAACTGATCTACCGGCTGTATCTTACGGATCTGATATCCTCCCTGAACGAATACAGCCAGATCCCGGGCCAGGGTCGCGCTGTCGCAGCTGACATATACGATCCTGTCCGGCGACACGCGAAGTATAGTATCCGTCACAACAGGATCAAGACCTTTGCGAGGCGGATCCACCACTATCACATCGGCCCCGGGCAGCTGCCCGGCCAGCTCCTCGGCCTTGCCCGCGATGAATTCGCAGTTGTCGATATGATTGAGCCGCGCATTCTCTCGCGCATTTTCCACTGCTTCCGGTATAACCTCAACGCCGATAACATGTCCTGCGCGCTGCGCGAGGAAGAGAGAAATAGTACCTGTACCGCAGTACAGATCCCACACTGTCTCGTTGCCTGTCAGAGCAGCGTAATCGAGCGCGGTCTGGTACAGCACCGCTGTCTGCTCCGGATTCACCTGGTAAAATGCTCCGGCAAAGATCCGGTACCTAAGAGGCCCTATGCAGTCCTCTATGTAATCCTTCCCATACAGAACCCGGTTTTCTCTTCCCAGTATGACATTTGTCCGCTTTTTGTTAATATTGAGGACTATACCGCTGATTTCGAATCTATTCCTGTTTTGTACAGCGCCGAGAAGTTTCCCAACCAGCTCATCCTCATCCTTCAGCTTCGATACAGCTACCACGATCACGACCATGAGTTCTCCTGTGGAGAATCCCGCGCGGGTCATGACATGCCGGATCTGTCCGGTTCCGTCCGCTTCATTGTACGGACTGACCCCACACTCCTCCATCCAGGAGATTACCGCGTCCAGAATATATCGATTTTCGTCGATTCCTATTTCGCATTGATGATTATCAATTATGCTGTGGGTTCTCCCGGCATAGAAGCCTGCTATGATCCTGCCGTCCTTACTTTTTCCTATGGGAAACTGGGCTTTGTTCCTGTAGTGCCACGGATCCTTCATCCCGAGTATCGGCTGAAATACTCCCTCCTCAGGATGTATCCCTCCGATGCGCGCGAGGTTCTCCCTGACCTTCCGCTCCTTTAACCTAAGCTGTGCTTCATAACTCATCTCCTGGATCTGGCATCC
>DFHY01000094.1:18691-25016 GCA_002371345.1 Lachnospiraceae bacterium UBA3711 | reverse complement strand
TCAAGTCTTCCGTAGGCATAGTTCTTCCTGACCTTTACAACTCTCGCGATAATCCGGTCGCCTACAACCGCGTCCTTCACAAAGACGGCCATGCCGTTGGCATGGCCGATCCCCAGTCCCTCCGAGGAGATATCTTCTATTGTCAGCTCTATAAGCTCATTCTTATTCACTGTGTATTCTCTCTCCTACCACTCTCCGGTCTTTCTCAGGTTGGACTCCATCAGTCTGTTGAAGCCGAGCCATTCGTCGCTTCCGCGGTTCTTCGCCGCCGCGAGGATCTCCTTCATGGTCTCAAGCTTCGCGTCAGCATTGTCCGCAAGGTTCAGCGCCATCGCCTCAGCCAAAGCCGGCTTCTTCGGGCTTCCATACTCATACTCTCCATGGTGAGCCAGTATGCAGTGCTGAAGCTCGCTCAGAAGACGGTGCGGGAATCCCGGAATTCTCCTGCACGCCGAGCCTATCAGTTCACTGCCCATAACTATATGGCCGAGCAGCTGACCGTCATCCGTATAGTCATTTGCGGGGAAGTTTGATATCTCCTTCAGCTTCCCGACATCATGAAACGCCGCCGCAGTAATCAGAAGGTCATGATTCAGATACGGGTACATCCCGCAGAAGAATTCACACATCTTCACAACTCCGAGTGTATGCTCGCACAGACCTCCTACGAAGCTGTGATGAACCGTCTTCGCCGCGGAATGCTTGCAGAAAGCATCCTCGAAGGCAGGATCGTTGAAGTACTTGTCTATCAGCGCCCTGAGCCACTGGTTCTTTACCCTGCCAAGGATCTCCTTAAGCTCTCCGTACATCGAGACGGTATCGTTCGCGCTGACCGGAAGGTAGTCCTCAGGGCTGTATTCGCCTGGTCTGGCTACCCTGACTCTCTTGATATTGAGCTGCAGGTTATTCTGGAAGCTTGTCACATCTCCCACGACATAAATATAGTCAAACGGAGCAAACTCTTCTATCCCGGTGGAATTCGGATCCCATATCTTGCAGTCAATGGAACCGCTGCGGTCCTGCAGCGTCACATTCTCGTATTCCTTCCCCGCCTTGGATGTTGCCTGCTGACGCATCTTGCACAGGTAGACGTCTCCTACATGATCCCCCTCACGCAGTGTCTCTATCAGTTTCATGTTCAATCCTTCCTAATCGCCGGTATCCGCCGAAAACAACGCTTTTGACCCCAACACATCTATATTACCACGCAGGTTGTTTTTGTGAAAGTCAGTGTTTCCAGGGAGTTACCTGAATTCCTGCGGCAAAGACTGAATCAGTCCCGCGAATGGCCGGTTTCTGCCTCCGCTCTCCTTATCCAGGTATTCCTCCCTGATCTCGCGCCTCGTCAGCTCGATCTCTTCCTCAAGCTCACGTGCGGACAGCCTCCTCGCCCCGGCACCCCAGATAATCGCCTGTTCGGCCCCGTCGCTTGTGGCGACTGTTATGTCGAATTCCGACGCCATGCGGTGCACCGCTCTCTCTATATAGCGGTCGGCAGTCTCCGCTTCTTTAGTAAACACGATGGCGACATCGTGATAATACTCTGTGTGCTCGTCCTGGCCGCTCACGCGGTAAGCGTCAAAAACCAGAATGACAGGAATCCTGCGGAACCCCTGATAGTTGCTCAGGATCTCCGCCAGCCTGGTCCTTGCCGCGTTCATATCCCTCTCGGCCAGCTCCCTGAGCTCCTTCCACGCGAAGATTATGTTGTATCCGTCTACAATCAGTATCGGATCCCTCCGTACTGTCTTTCTGGGCTTGTGAAGACCGGACGGTCCGTGCCTGCCGCCTCCGTAGAAGGTCTCTTTCGCTCCGCCGAGGTCCCTGCGCTCTATCTTTCCGTATGTCCTCTCGAAGATCTGCTTCAGCTCCTCCGACGCGGCCTCATGCCTTCTGTATTCTTCGTAGCCCTTCTCCCAGCCGTCTTCAGCCTCCTGCGCCGGCACGTCAGTCTGCGAGTCAGTGGCTTCCGAGTCATTATAGTTCCATAGCATTCCGTCCGCGCCGCGGTCATTTATCAGAGGTAAATGCGCTGCCTTGTCGACTTCATCCCAAGGCACCTCATACCCTGCTCCGTGGGCGCAGAATACTGAGCTTATCGGGTTCCTGAGGTCTCCGGCCGGATCGTATCCGAACTCTTCGATGACCTCCTCTGCGTTGTGGCACGGCTCATAGCCGCGGATCTTAAGGCTCAGGGAGCCGCGTCCGGATGAGTATGCCCTCACGTCCGCCTGGTAGTTGCGCATGCATGAGACCGGCGCGTATCCCGTCAGGTGCGCGTACTCGCCCTCGATCATCGGGGCGTCGGCATGCCCGGAGAAGCTGTCAATGTCCATGAGCGCTCTGCCGACCAGCTGGGCCGGGATATCGAGTTCAAAGTCATACCATGGCTCGAGAAGCACATTTTCGCACTTCATAAGCCCCTGCCTGAGCGCTCTGACGGAGGCCTGCCTGAAGTCTCCTCCCACAGTGTGTTTCAGATGCGCTCTTCCCAGTACCAGAGTGACCTTCACATCAGTTAGCTCGCTTCCGGTCAGTACGCCCGCATGGCGGCGCGGCCTAAGCGCGTTCAGGATCTGGTGCTGCCAGTGCTTCGCCAGTATATCGGTCGGGCATTCGCTGTCATATACCATACCGCTTCCGCGCTCTCCCGGCTCCAGATACAGGTGCGTCTCAGCGTAGTGTCTGAGTGGCTCGAAGTGTCCTACTCCCTCTGCGGAGGAGGCAATAGTCTCTCTGTACACAACCCTGCCTTCGCCAAATGATATCGCCGTGCCGTATCTCTCCTGCACAAGCGCCTGCAGGATCTGAGTCTGCACCTCTCCCATCACCCGGACGTGTATAGTCCCGTCCCTCTCTCCAAGCTGCGGATCGATCTCAGGAATCTCCTCTGACAGTTCCTTCAGCCTGCCGTACATCTGCAGGCGGTCGATAGATTCAGGCCATATCAGATCATATGACAGGACGCTTTGAGTCACGGCTCCCGCGTCCGGCTCCGCGCTTCCATATGTACTGCCGCACTCTGAGTCCGGCAGGCCGCACACCGCGGCAATATCTCCTGCACATGCCTTGTCAGCGGCAGTATACCGTGCTCCCGAGTACAGGCGTATCTGGGTGATCTTCCCGCTCTCTGTAATCTGTGAGCGCACCCTGAGTTCTCCGCCTGTTATCTTCATCCATGTGAGTCTTGCGCCCTTTTCATCACGGGAGATCTTGTAGACTCTCGCGCCGAATTCATCCGGATACTGTACCGGCTTCAGAAGGCCGGCCAGAGCTTCCAGAAGCTCCTGTACGCCCTCCATCTTCAGCGCGGATCCGAAGAAGCACGGAAACAGGCTGCGATTTCCGACCAGATCCGCTATCCGTTCATCGCTGATGCTTCCGGTCTCAAGGAACTCCTCCATAGCGTTCTCATCGCACATTGCGGCCTGATCATAGAGGCCGGCAAGCGCTTCATCCATGAGTTCATCCTTTGATGTCTGTCCGGTCTTGCCGCCGCTCTTTTCCCCCCTCCGCTCCCGGGCTCTTGTCCACGCGTCAAACCGGATGCACCGCTCGTCGAGATTCCTGCACAGGTCTTCGACAGCCCGCCCGCTGTCCGCCCCTGTCTGATCCATTTTGTTGACGAAAATGACCGTCGGCAGATGATAGCGCTCAAGCAGCTTCCAAAGCTCCAGTGTATGTCCTGTCACTCCGTCCGCCGCGCTGACAAGAAGCAGCGCCACGTCCGCGACCATAAGAGTGCGCTCCGTCTCGGCGGTAAAGTCTACGTGCCCCGGCGTATCAAGCAGAGTAATATTTACGCCGCCGGTCTCCATGCGGGCCATTTTCGAAAAGATCGTGATGCCGCGGCTCTTTTCCAGTTCATGAGTATCAAGGAAAGCATCCCCGTGATCCACTCTTCCGGCCTTGCGGATAGCCCCTGTCAGGTAGAGCAGGCTCTCAGACAGTGTCGTCTTTCCGGCGTCCACAGCGGCAAGTATAGCCAGATTGATGGTATTGTTCTGCATATCGCACCTTCTCACATATCAGGATGTTGGTGTCAAAAGTATCTTTTGCCCCCAACTATGATGCACGGATCGCTTCGTTACCTCACAAGTCTCCGCTCCGCTTCGGTCGGCGCTAAACGAGCGTCCACTGGACGCTCAGCGCCCCGCGCTCCTCGGGCACTGTGTCACAGCGGCGCCCTTCCGGGTACAAGTGACACATTCTCTTCTCCGAAGGAGTTCTCAAGCTCCGCAATCATCGGCGCGGGCAGATACATCTTTACAGGGAACCTGAGATCCTTGACCGATCTGGGATTCGCGACATATACCGCAATCCTGCCCGCAGGCGGTGTCTGAGATATCCCGTCTCCCATGTCAGTGTCAGCAGGCTGTCCTCCTGACTGCATCCCGGATGTTCCGTATTGCGGCGCAGAAGGTACGTCTGAAGCATATTGCGAACTCCGTCCCAGCTCAAGTATGTCCATAAGTCTCTTCTCACCCTCGAGGTATGCGTCCATAGTCGGAAATCTCAGCCACAGATCCTGGGGCACATCCTTGAAGCGGCACAGCTTGTCCGCGAGAAGCTTTGCGTTCTTGTTGTCCTCCAGGGACACTCTTCCGCTGACGAAGATTCTCTCGTCTTTATTGCAGCATGCCCGGTATCTCTCATATACGCGCGGGAATACCAGGACCTCCACTGACCCTACCAGGTCCTCCACCTGCAGGAACGCCATAGTCTGGCTGTTTTTGGTGTATTTTATCGTCACCGACTCTACGATACCGCCTATCTTTTTCACCGACTTGTCGATCAGGCGGTCAGCCTGGCCCGTCTCGTCATTTATCTGAAAGTCATTGGAGAGCGCGGTGATGTTCTTCCTCCACAGAGCTTCATACTGCTCGAGAGGATGTCCGCTCGCGTAGATCCCGAGCACTTCCTTCTCAAATGCAAGCAGCTGTTCTTTGTCGAATTCCGGCACATCAGGCATGGCTATGCCCCTGCCGGGTCCGCTGTCTCCTGCGCCGAAGTAGTCGAACAGCGACATCTGCCCTGTGATCTGTGACTTACGCTCGCGAGCGGCCGACTCCCATATCTGGTCATAGACCAGCATCATCTGCCTGCGCGAGGCGTTCAGGCAGTCAAATGCGCCTGATTTTATGAAGTTCTCGGCCGCCTTCTTATTCACATCCGCTGAAACTCTGTGCGCAAATGCGTTGAGGTCCGAAAACCGTCCCTCTCTGCTTCTGTTCTCGAGTATTGCGTCAATCACCGGATGGCCTATGCTCTTAATAGCCCCGAGTGCATACCGGATCTGAAGCTTCTGTCCGCCGTCCGGCCCATCTTCATCCGGGGCAGCTGAACCGCCTGTTCGCGCATCTTCATCCGGGGCAGCTTCGCTGCCGGATTCCGCATGTGATGTATCAGAAGAGGCAGCTCTGCCGGCGGCTTCTCCGCCGGCTGCGGGCTCTTTGCGGGCGGCTGTTACGCTGAAGCCTTCCTCACTTTCATTTATATCCGGAGGGAGTATGCCGATGCCCATCGCCCGGCTCGACATGATGTACTCCGCAACCTTCCCCGGGTTGTCTATCACCGAAGTCATAAGGGCTGCCATGAACTCGACCGGATAGTAATACTTCAGCCATGCTGTCTGATAGGTGACCACGGCGTATGATGTGGAGTGGGCTTTGTTGAACGCGTACTCCGCGAAGCTCATCATGTTGTCGAAGATGCGGTTCGCTGTCGCCTCATCGATGCCGCGTGATACGCAGCCAGGAACACCCTCGTCCGCATTGCCGCTGACAAAGTTCCTGCGCTCCTTCGCCATAACGTCGGCTTTCTTCTTTGACATCGCCCTTCGGACCAGGTCGCTTCGTCCATATGAATATCCGCCCAGGTCGCGGACGATCTGCATGACCTGCTCCTGATATACGATACACCCGTAGGTGGTCTTCAGGATCGGCTCAAGCAGCGGCGTGTCGTAGGTTATCGCTGACGCATTTTCCTTGCCCCGGATATACATCGGAATAAAGCTCATCGGACCCGGACGGTACAGCGCGATGCCCGCGATAATGTCTTCGAGACTTCCGGGCTTAAGCTCCTTCATGAAGCTCTTCATGCCTGCGGACTCAAGCTGGAAGATTCCCTCGCATTTTCCTGTGGAAATGTACTCAAATACACGGCTGTCATCGGTCTCTATCCTGTCGATGTCCAGGTTGCCGTCCGCATCCTTCGGACACCGCTCCCAGATATCGCTGCCGCGTCCGTATCTTGCTGCCAGCTCCTTCTCCCGCTCTGAAACCATTCTCGCGGCTTCCTTGATCACCGTCAGATTCCGAAGGCC
>DFHY01000094.1:3088-18566 GCA_002371345.1 Lachnospiraceae bacterium UBA3711 | reverse complement strand
TCGGAGGTGAGCGCCAGCGGCACGTAATCGTCCACTCTTCTCTGGCAGATCACTACGCCTGCGGCATGGGTGCCGACATTCCTCGGCAGTCCTTCAAGCTTCCTTGACATATCCAGAAGCGTGTGTATCTTCGGATCGGTCTCGTACATCCCGCGAAGCTCACTGCTGACCTTGAGAGCCACGTCAATTGTCACGTCATAAGCTGCGTTCATCGGATTGCGCAGGGGTATGAGCTTGGAAATGGAATCGCACAGTGAGTAAGGCAGATCCATGACTCTTCCAACATCACGGACCACGCCTCTTGCCTTCAGTGTGCCGAAGGTTATGATCTGGGCGACATTTTCCTTTCCGTATGTGCGCACGACATAGTCATATACTTCAGAGCGGCGCTCCGGCTCGAAATCTATGTCTATATCCGGCATGGATATGCGCTCCGGATTCAGGAAGCGCTCAAACAGCAGGCTGTACCGGATCGGGTCGAGCTGCGTGATTCCCAGCGCGTATGAGACAATAGAGCCCGCGGCGGAGCCTCTTCCCGGGCCAACCGCGATCTTTGCTGAGCGGGCATATCTGACGTAGTCCCACACGATCAGGAAGTAATCGACAAAGCCCATGGAATATATGATGTTCAGCTCGCTCTCAAGGCGCGCCTTCGCCTCATCAGGAACCGGATCGTAACGCTCCGACAGACCCTTCCAGCACAGCTCCTGAAGATACTCCCAGGCGCTCTTCCCATCCGGGACATTAAATCTCGGAAGCTTGTACTGTCCGAATTCTATCGTGACGTCGCAGCGCTCAGCGATCTTCTGAGTATTCTCAAGTGCCTCCGGAGCGTACGGAAAGAGCTCCGCCATCTCCTCAGGACTCTTGACATAGTACTGGCCGCCCTCATATCTGAGACGGTTCTCATCCGAGAGTTTTTTCCCGGTCTGGATGCAGAGCAGGATGTCATGAGCATCCGCGTCCTCCGCTCTGGTGTAGTGGCAGTCGTTCGTGGCGACCAGAGGGATCCCGGTCTCTGCGGACATGCGGACAAGACTCTGGTTGACGAGCTTCTGGTTGTCCAGCCCGTGATCCTGCAGCTCCAGGAAGAAGTTCCCCTCTCCGAATATATCCCGGTAGGTCAGAGCTGCCTCTTTCGCGTCTTCATAGAATCCCTTAGTAACAAGCCTTGCCACCTCACCGGCAAGGCAGGCGGAGGTACAGATCAGCCCTTCGTGGTACTTCCTGAGCACTTCCTTATCCACCCGGGGTCTGTAATAGAAACCTTCCTCAAATCCCGATGAGACTATCTTCACGAGGTTCGAATAACCAGTCTGGTTCTCGGCAAGCAGAATGAGATGATAATAGCGGTCTTCGCCCGCAGATGTTTCGCGGTCAAATCTGGAACCCGGAGCGACATACACTTCACATCCAAGAACAGGGCGTATGCCCTGGCGGCGGCATTCCTCATAGAATTCCACCACGCCGTACATCACGCCGTGGTCTGTAATAGCCGCGCTGTCCATCCCCAGCTCCCTGACACGGCTGACATAGTCCCTGATCTTATTTGAGCCGTCCAGCAGACTGTATTCTGTATGTGTATGAAGATGTGTGAATCTCACTTGTCTCTCCTCTTCGTAACTGTTCGAGCCTGCCGACGGCAGACTTGCCGCGCCTGTCTAAGAGGCGGTGAGCTTCCCGGCTGAGTTGTATATGGCTGCCGCATTAAACATACATAACGGCAACTGCTCAGCGCCTCCATCGCGCTGAATAGTCACACATAATGATGTTTAAATGCGGCAGCCACTTAAGCATCCCCGCCGGATTGTATCACAGCCTGTCTGCCGTCAGGAGCGTATGAGCTCCGCCAGCAGCATAAACGCGATATATATGATAGGGATCATCAGGCCTATCAGAAGCTCCACCGAGAAGACACGGCCTTCCTTGCCCTTCAGGCGCCCGTGCCCCTTTCTGGCCTCCTTGTATATCAGTTCTCTTCCGGATACCTTGGCGATAGTGCGCACGACGATTATCGCGAGCACGATACAGGCGCCGGTGATAACTCCGTAGATGATCCAGTATACCAGGCTCAGATCGTGTACGGATGTATTCTCCGCCTCTACAAGTGCGCTGGTAATGTTCTCGGGAAGCACCTTCTCAATATAGACCAGCGCTACCGAAACACCGTTAAGGCACATATGAGCAAGCATCGACGCGTAGACGGATCCCGACGCCTCCACCAGGTAAGCCAGGAACAATCCGATCACAAACGCATACAAAAACTGATTCAGATTGCCGTGGGCGAGCGCGAACATCAGAGATGTGATGACAGCCGTCTTCAGCAGGCCGCAGCTTCTGAAGCCCTGATACAGAACCCCGCGGAACAGGAATTCCTCAACAACCGCCGGCATGACCGCCATGTAGAACAGATTCAGAAGCAGAGGTCTGTCCCACACCACCGTTCCCGTCAGAAGAGTATAATGCTCAATCTCCACAACGATATTGTTCGGAACAAGCAGCTGGCTCAGCAGGTTCAGGAAATTGGTGATCGGGAGCAGTATGACCGACAGAAGGAGAGCCCAGAGTATCACCTTAATGCCTATCGCCTTCATCCGCGTACCGCGCATCACCTCAAACCGGTCCATGACGAGAAGCACCACAGCCGGAACCAGGAGTTCGAGCTCCACCAGAGAATGTGAACTGTAATAACTCAGAAAACGATCAAGCCTGATCACACTGACCAGCAGCCCTGCGATGAGCCACACGGCCATCATGGCCAGGTACTGCCTTCCGGCTAATCTGCTTCGATTCTGCATTGACTCCTGCCCCTCCCATGCATTACCGATTATCACTATTTATAGAGATTCTAACATGAAAAGCGCTTTCGGAAAATACCGAAAGCACCTTTTCCAAGGAAACACTATTTCAATATATCAAGTCTGCCGACGGCAGATGGATTCAGCTTCCTGCCCAAATGCGGATCACTCATGAATTATGAATCCAAACAGGTTCTGGTCTGTACACGGATTACTCGTTGATCATGAATTCGATCAGCTTCTTCACGTCGTTCGGATCGTAAGCAACCAGCTCGAGTTCCGGAATCTCTTCCTTGACGGAGAAGATATTAGCAAGAGAGAGATACTGGCTGAGCTTGCTCTTCAGATTAAGTCTGTCTCCCTCACCTGTAACCAGTTCTACCTTGCCACTGCAGGAATCGATAACCTCAAACAGCTTTTCCGGATCCTTTACGTTCTGTAACTTCATATCAATACTCTCCTTTCCGCCCCTGTATCATCTGCGCGGGGCTTACCTTTGAATCATTCTCATTTCTCTTTACGCCCCCAAATATAGCACTCTTAAAACGGAAATCAAGCATTTTTCAGAAATTCCCTCAATTGGATCATTTTCACGAAAATGACACACCGAAATTGTTGATATCGCCCAATCGCCATGATCGGACATTCGTCGCATTTATGCGAACGGATGTCCGGGCATGAGCGATGCTAACAAACATCGAGGGCGGGCGATGCCGCAGGCAGCGCGTAAAGCACGAGATGTTTATTCATATGAGGTAAATCCTTCGCCCGCGGATCTCCACCTTCCCCTCCTTCATAAGATGCCCGACCGCCCTCTTAAACGCATTCTTACTCAGAGCAAACTCCCTCTGAATAACCTCAGGCGGCACCTTGTCGTCAAACGGCAGCACGCCGTCATATTCTCCGATCACCTTAAGGATAAGCTCCGCGTCCTTCTCAAGCTGCATATAAGCCTTCTCCCTGACAGACAGATTCAGCTTCCCGTCTGGACGCACTGAAGTCACACGCGCCTCAACCACGTCTCCTATGCGCAGCGCTCCCTGCGCCTCCTGTTTTGGGATCAGGGCGCTGTATATGTCATCCACCGCGGCGAACACTCCGAAGTTCCCGCTTGTCTCATAGATTCTTGCCCTGACCCGGTCATCCTTGCCGTAAGGCGAATCCTGTTTGAGATACGGATACACGTTCATTGTCGCCGCAAGCCGCTGCGTCTTGTCAATATACACCGCCACGAGGATCTCCTCGCCGCTTCTGACCCTCCTGGTCTGCTCATGAAACGGCAGGAGAAGATCCTTCGGCAGCCCCCAGTCCAGGAAAGCTCCGATCCTGCCGGTCTCTCTGACCTTCAGAAGTCCTGTCTCATGCAGGCACAGAAGAGGCATATTCACAGTCGCGATCAGACGGTCTGAAGAATCCCTGTAAAGGAATACTTCGACCTCATCTCCCTCCTTCACGCCGTCAGGAATCTCCTTCCTCGGCAGAAGCACCGACTGCTCCCCGTCAGACAGGTAAGCGCCGAAATCCTTGAAACGGTCAATGACAAGTGTCTGCTTTTCTCCCAGTCTCATACACAGTTCCCTTTTTTACTCCGGTTTTGAGAAGAAACGAACAACCGCGCAGGAATGTCCGTTTTCCTTCTGAAGGCTGACTGTAACATCTCCGTCCGACCTGACCACCAGCGGGCTGATCACGTCTCCGAGGAATGTCTGCTCCCTGTACTCCACCCTTGTTTCGTACAGCTTGAATCCCTCCGGAAGATAGTCCAGAGCCATCTGAATATACTGTCCGTTGTTCACATGATGATTGGAATCAAGATGGCCGCGGTGGATGGTGAAAGACTCCATTTTTTCGCCGCCCTTTGGAGCGCTTACGCGCCTGGGAGCGTAGTCCATGTCCAGCTTCTCCTCCTGGCCGTACATGGATATAATATGCTCCGGAACACTGACCGGACGCATTTTCCCAGTGTCAATCAGAACCCAGATACTGTTGGCCCAGGCCGCTCTGTTTCCATTTCCGTCCAGAAGCTCAAGATTTCTCAGGCCGTAGAAACCGTTGAAATCGTATGCCCATGTCCGGGTTGTGATCTGCTCCGACAGTCTCGGCATATGATCCGTTATAATCTGCCACGAAGCCAGAAGCCAGGCAAGCCCGCGTTCTTTCAGATATGGAATGCCGATTCCCAGTTCCTCTCCCTGGAAAGTCGCGGCATCCTGAAAATAATTGACGAGTCCGCCCAGATTCAGCCGGCAGTCCTCTCCGCACTCCGAGTAGCGCACTCTGGATGTAAATTCATACTTTCCCATTCTTACAACTTCCTCATATCATCAGCCTGAATATTCATTCGAATGTGCCATCCGGCATTTCCATGCTGCCATCAAATCATTTTCAGCCGCGCAGCCGTATCCCAAGCTGGGCCAGTTCAATGATCTCCGGAACATCCTGTGACGCGAACGCCGCTATCTCCTCTCCTGTCCGGCTTACTATCCTGGCTATCTCGTCCTCCCGCCCGCGCAGGCTGTTAACCCATCTGTATATACCCTCCTGATCGGACGGCTTGTTGTGAATGCGTGTGCTTATATACTCCCTGGCAATCTGCATTCCCTCAATTCTGCCGAGCCTGTCAAAGTAAACCTCACGCATCTTTTCTTCAACATCCTTCCAGCGGATCCTGTCTTTCTCTTCCGGAGCGAGATAGACTCTGGCAAGCCTCTTCAGGATATCAGTCGACTGCCTGAGCGCAGTAATCAGGCAGGCTTTCATCGCCCCGGTATACACCGGAATTGATTGATTAGTTGCCACTACAGCCGCGCTGCGCAGCGACTGGGCAAATCGCCCGACCGTCGGAGACGTCGCCTCAGAGCAAAGCCGCGCATACCTGTTCCAGTCAATTTCTCCCATTGTGTTTCTGTTTCCTTTCAAGTCAAATTTCCATCATTCTGTCACAGAGCACACATCGCGTCTCCGATGCCGCCGGAGACCGTACCCGGCGCGATTCAAAACCCGTTATTCCTCAGCAGATATCACAGCATTGCCGCCGTTCACTCATTTCACAACTGACAGTCAATGAGACCGGCCCGGTGAAGTTCTGAAGCACACCAAAAAACATTATAACGCATTCTTCATGAATCGTCACACAATAGTCAAATTTTATTCAGTTGTCAAACGTAGTCTTTCTACGTGTAAAGCTGTCCTCTGGGTTTGTGTAAAGTTATATGCCTTTCCAATATAATTTATGTCATGGGAATGCTTCGGGATGAAAATGAAATAGAAGTCGCCAGAATCTGCGGCAAAAACATCAAAAAACTGCGGGAGAGAGACCATTATTCCCAGGAAAAACTGGCGGAATACCTCGATTGCTCAACAGAATCCATCGGGAAAGTTGAAAGAGGCCTCCAGATGATGAAGATCTGGCGTTTAATCAGGCTCTGTGAACTGTTTCACGTAAGCCTTGATTATCTTCTGCGCAATTATGATCCCGCAAATCTGACAGGAGTTCCCTCATACTTCGTTAAGCTCTTCCATGACGCCGATGATGTTGAGTTCGAGATTCTTTCGGACCATATGATGTCCGCGGGGCGTGAGATCGACCGCAAGAAAGGCATGGAAAGCAAATACGAACAAAAATGAAACACCGATCACTTCGGTGTTTCATTTTTTTATCCGTTCTCACCAGGATTCATCAGATAAAAAAAGCACCATAAGCATGACAATCATACTTATGATGCTCTCACCACAACAGGGGTACAAGGATTCGAACCTTGAAATGACGGAGTCAGAGTCCGCTGCCTTACCGTTTGGCTATACCCCTTTATTCATCTGCCGTGGTTTCCCGCGACAAATGACATTATAAACGCAACTCGTCTCCAATGCAAGCACATTTTTCACAGATTTCAAAATCGGCTGAAATATACTTCATCCCAGCTGCTTGAGACTCATCTCCTCCAGCAGTTCGGCACGGATCTTAAACAGCTTGTCTGACAGATCCACATACATCTCATGCGGGTTGACGAAGCGCTTGGTCTCATCCCACAGGGATTCCTTCTCCCGCGTGCAGACATCACGGATCTCCATGACGCTTGGCGACTCATAGACGCATTCACCTCCGATAAAGACAGGCCGGAGAAGCTCACGCATCTCATATGTTCCGCCATGGAGCTTAGTCTTCTTCCATGTCTCCTTTGGATCAAACAGGATCAGATCCTGGCCGGAATCGTACTGTTCATCATCCAGGCAGATCAGATCCGCCCGTATCTTGTGGAACTGCTTGTCGTAGATTCTGTAGACCTTCTTGCTCCCCGGATTGGTGATCTTCTCGGTGTTGTCGGAAAGCTTGATCTTCGGAATCAGGTTCCCGTTCTCATCCTCGATCGCCGCGAGCTTATATACTCCGCCGAAAGCCGGCGTATCCTTCGAGGTTATCAGGTTTGTACCGACTCCCCAGGAGTTTATCGCCGCCCTCTGCGCCATGAGAGACTGGATCAGATATTCGTCGAGGTCTGAGCTGGCCGTGATAGTCGCATCTGTGAAGCCCGCCTCGTCAAGCATCGCCCGCGCCTTCTTTGACATGTACGCAAGGTCTCCCGAATCAAGTCTGATTCCGTACTTTTTCAGAGTGATGCCCTCATCGGCCATAGCGCGGAAAGTCTTGATCGCGTTCGGCACCCCCGAACGAAGCGTATCATAAGTATCAACAAGCAGAGTACAGTTGTCCGGGTAGAGTCTGGCGTAGGTGCAGAATGCTTCAAACTCGCTCGGGAAGCTCATGATCCAGCTGTGTGCGTGCGTTCCGAGAACCGGCACATGGAAGAGCTGTCCGGTAAGTACGTTGGAGGTTCCGGCACAGCCTCCGATCATAGCAGCACGCGCTCCGTAGGTTCCCGCGTCAGGACCCTGCGCGCGGCGCAGGCCGAACTCCATTACCGCGCCGCCCTGAGCGGCATAGCACACACGGGCAGCCTTTGTCGCGATAAGGGACTGGTGGTTGATAATATTCAGGATCGCCGTTTCCATCAGCTGCGCTTCCATGATCGGAGCGGTCACTTTGACAAGCGGCTCCTTCGGAAACACGACCGTCCCCTCCGGAACAGCCCAGATGTCTCCCGAGAAGCGGAACTTCAGAAGATACTCCAGAAAGTCCTCGTCAAATGCCCCGGTGGAGCGCAGATAATCGATATCCACCTGGTCGAACGTCAGGTTCTTGACATAGTCGATCACCTGCTCAAGCCCGGCGCATATGGCATAACCGCCGCCGTCGGGATTGCTGCGGTAAAAAGCGTCAAACACGACCTTTGGATTCCGCCCTGTTTTGAAATACCCCTGCATCATCGTCAGTTCATAGAAATCCGTAAGAAGGGTAAGCTTCATAGTACTCATATCAATTCAGTCTCCTTGTATCAGGTTGTCGGATCCATGATCTGCGCCAGAGCCGCGGCGATCACGTTCGTTGTATCCGCAACGAGCGAGGCGTCAACGACCGGATAATCAGCGTCATACTGTTCAATCTCTCCAACCTCTGCTCCATCTTCTTCAGAACCGCCCTCAAGGGACAGCGCGTCATCAAGTGTAACCGATACTTCATCTGAAGAACCTGTCAGGTTTGAAGCCTGCAGTTCAACTGTTCCCTGAGCCGCTCCTTCCCGGGTGTCACCTTCCTGCCCCGCCATCAGCTCACTGGCCTGCTCTACAGCCCCCTGCGTCGTATCCGCAAGTCCGAGCGCTATCGTCTCTTTGTAGCTCGCAGAGTCGAGCTGAGGCATGTACTGGCTCACGCCCACTGTCGTAAATGACTCACCGGCGAAACATGTGAGGGTAGGCGAGCTGTCCTTGAGATAGCTCCACGCGCTCGGCATCGGAACCGGCTCGCCCTCGGTCTCGGCTTCATCAAGCTCCATATCTCCGTCCTCCGCATCCTCACCCGAATCCTCGAGGAACTCGCTCGTATCGATATCTATCGAATGGTCGTCGGCGGCTCCGCCTCCGGCCTGCTCGGCGGCGATCTGCTGCGCGGTGTTGTCGTCAATATAGCCGTCCGAGCTCTCACCTACTCCGACCCAGGTTCCGTCATCCTCATCGGAATCTTCAGCCGGTTCCTGAAGAGCCAGGTGCGCGTCATTCGTGATGCCGAGCTTCTGGACTATATCGCCGATAGCGTTGCGCTCCCCGGTCAGAGTCTTGAGAACATACGGCGTATCCGAATCATACCCCACGCGTTCAACTGACAGAACTCCTGAAATGCGCGAACGGTTGTCAGGGCTCAGAGACGCTATGAAGTTCTGCGCTCCGTATCCGCCGTCCTCCTGGCCTGACAGGAAGAGGTAGCAGATATCCGTATCGGTCACAACCTCCGACAGGATCCTCGCTGACTCGATCAGGGCCGCGGCTCCTGACTTGTCGTTCGCGAAAGGATCATCCTCCGCCGGCGATCTCTTGGAATCGTAATGTGTCACAACAAGGAAGATGTCCCTCTTGCGGTTCGTCTGTGAGTTGGCTCCGCGCTCAGCGAGGATGTTGACGCCGGGGGCGTCCACCCCGTCTTCATTGAGAACTCCCTCGTGAAATGCCTGTTCCTGGACGGTATATCCCATCTCGCCCATCTTCGTCTCGATGTAAGCGGCGACTGCCAGCTCGCCGTCGGAGCCGGTCGGGCTTTCAACCTGGGTCATGGAGTCAAGATACTCCTGTACCCTGTCAGCGTTCGCCGCAATCAGACGACCCGGGCGTTCTGAATTGTCAGCGTCCGTCTCGACCTCATCGGCGTCGCCCTCATCGAGCTGCAGGTCATAGTAGTCCTCGTCATCCTCATCTTCGTCGTCAGGACTGCCGCGGTACGCTCCGCCGCCGCCGATGCCTGATCCCGATGTTGTGGTACTGCCGGTCAGGGCTCCGAGGCTCGCTATCTTCTCGAGGGTCTTGGTATCGCCCGAGCTCATGGCATCCTGAAGCGTATCCATCGGGACGCCGGCGTTGTACTGTACGTCTTCCCCGGTATCCTCAATCAGAAATGCGCTGTCTGAGCTGTAGTCGCCCGCTTCTATCGAGCCGCCGACATCAACAGATCCCCCGTCGTCGGAGTCATCGAGCATTATCTCATCAGCTGACACGGCCATACCGCCTGCAAGCAGAACCATCGCCGAGAACATCGCGACTGTTGATCGTGTTATTCTTCTTAGTCCTCTTCTTAGCATACTGTCATTTCTCCACTATATATACGGAAGCACTGATTACAGCCATAAGTAAAAAAGGAGACGCGTCCCCATAATTAATATACGGCAAAGTGTGAAGAAACGCAATTGCATACGCATTGTTGACTGAAAAAAAACGTGGTGATAAACTTAAAAATCAAGGAAAACCGATTGAAGAATCAGGTAAAGCTGGAAAGGCGGGATGAACTATGGGTAATAAGAAACAGATTGACTGGTCGTCTCTTGGCTTCGGCTATATGAAAACAGACTATCGTTTTGTCTCAAACTACAAAGACGGCAGCTGGGATGAGGGAGCTCTGACCGGCGATGATAAGGTCGTCATCACCGAGTGCGCCGGAGTCCTTCAGTATTCCCAGTCCTGCTTCGAGGGGCTGAAGGCCTACACTACTGAAGACGGACACATCGTCACCTTCCGTCCCGATCTCAACGCGCAGCGCATGAAGGACTCCTGCGAAAGACTCGAGATGCCTGTATACCCCGTGGACAAGTGGGTTGAGGCTGTCTGCAAAACCGTGAAGGCCAATGAAGAGTGGGTAGCCCCCTACGGAAGCGGCGCTACGCTGTATATCCGTCCCTACATGTTCGGAAGCAACGCTGTAATCGGCGTCAAGCCCGCCGATGAGTATCAGTTCCGTATCCTTACCACCCCTGTCGGGCCATATTTCAAGGGCGGCGTAAAGCCCATCACCATCCGCGTATCAGACTTTGACCGCGCCGCGCCTCACGGAACCGGCCACATCAAAGCCGGACTGAACTACGCCATGAGCCTCCACGCGATTATGGATGCTCACCGCAACGGGTTCGATGAGAATCTGTATCTTGACCCGGCAACACGCACGAAGATCGAAGAGACGGGCGGCGCGAATGTGCTCCTCGTGAAGAAGGACGGAACTCTTGTAGTGCCGATGAGCGGAAGCATACTTCCGTCCATAACACGCCGCAGCCTGGTATACATCGCGAAGGAAATCCTCGGCATGAAGGTTGAAGAGCGCGAGGTTCTGTTCGACGAAATCAGGAAGGGTGAGTTCGCCGAATGCGGTCTGTGCGGCACAGCTGCGGTCATCTCACCTGTAGGGCGTATCTACGATCACGGCACATACTATGACATGCCGAGCGGCATGGATGACATGGGTCCGGTTATGAAGAAGCTCTACGACACACTGACCGGCATCCAGATGGGACGCCTTGAAGCCCCCAAGGGCTGGATCTGCGTGATCGACTAGACTGATCCGGGCAAAGACTTAGAACTGAAAGTTGACAGCCGGGTGCTAAGGTCTAAAAGCTGAAAACAATAGTTGACAGCCTGCTGCCGGGGTCTGCCGGGAACAGGCGCGGGAGCATCATCCGCATATTTATTTCAGGGGAAACACTGATTTAATCAATGTTTCCCCTGAATTATGTTCCCTGAACTTCTGAAATATTATGATTGATTACATATTGCTTTTCCTGCTGCAGCCGATGATTGTTCACTTCAGATCGCACTCGATAAACTCACGGTAGATAGCCCTGATCGCTCTGCTGAAATCCTCGTTCTGAACGCCGACGATTATATTGAGCTCGCTCGATCCCTGATCAATCATCTTGATGTTGATTCCTGCACTCGCGAGTGCAGTGCACAGTCTGCCTGCGGTACCGCGGGCGTTCTTCATGCCCCGCCCCACGATGGCGACAAGCGCAAGGTCTGTCTCAAGATATATGTTGTCCGGGTTGACAGCGCGGTGAAGTCCGGCGATAACATCCTGCTCCTTGTCAGCAAACTCCTCCTGATGTACAAGAACAGAAAATGTATCGATTCCGGAAGGCGTATGCTCGAAGGATATTTCATTTTCCTCAAATACCTGCAGCACACGGCGGCCGAAGCCTATCTCCGAGTTCATCATGGCCTTGTCTATTGTTATGGAGCAGAATCCGGTTCTGCCGGCGACGCCTGTAATGACATGGCGCGGGCTGCGCACGGTTGACTCCACGATCAGAGTGCCGTGATCCTCAGGCCTGTTGGTATTCCTGATATTGATAGGTATGCCTTCCGCCCTGACCGGGAAGATCGCGTCCTCATGCAGGACTGAAGCTCCCATGTATGACAGCTCCCTCAGCTCTCTGTAGGTGACGGTCTCGATTACCTCAGGATTCTCGACGATCCTCGGATCACACGCCAGGCATCCGGACACATCCGTCCAGTTCTCATATACATTTGCGCGGACAGCGCGCGAAATGATCGACCCTGTTATATCAGAACCGCCTCTGGAAAATGTCTTGATGCTCCCGTCCGGCATCGCCCCGTAGAAGCCCGGAATAACAGCGCTTCCCACGTTGCGCAGTCTCTCTCGGCACACATCGTTCGTAAGCTTCTCATCAAAATTTCCGTGCGCGTCAAACAGAATCACCTCTTTGGCGTCGATGAACCTGCATCCGAGATAGTTGGCAAGTACTATACCGTTCAGATACTCACCACGGCTGGCAGCGTAATCCCGCCCCGCCCGTCTGCGGAAATAGTCCTCGATTACAGCGAACTCCTCATCCAGAGACAGATCCAGCTTAAGCCCGTCTATGATCTCCTGGTAGCGTGCAGCGATCTTCCTGATATCATCGCTGATATCCTGGCCCTCAGACGCCTTGTCATAGCAACTGTACAGCATATCAGTGACCTTAGTGTCATCTGAATAACGTTTGCCCGGAGCCGATGGTATAATGAAACGTCTGTCGGGATCAGAGCGGATAATCGCCCCGACCTTCGCCATCTGTTCCGAGCTCGCAAGTGAACTGCCTCCGAATTTGGTAACCTTCAGCATAACCCTGTATGTCTCCCCATTGTCATCCGATAACATCCGCCATACTGTAGTATCCGGCGCCCTTTCCAGCCAGATACTTCGCGGCCGCCAGTGCGCCCTTTCCGAATATACTCCTCGAATACGCGATGTGGTTGAATTCAATCACCTCATCCGTCCCTGCGAAAATGACCTCGTGAGTTCCCGGAATGTTTCCTCCGCGTACAGCACTGATGCCGATCTCCTTCTCTCTTCTCTTTTCCATGCGCTGTGAGCGGTCAAATGTGTATGTGTATGCCTTATCAAGACCGTCGTTAATGCTGTCGGCAAGCGCAAGAGCCGTCCCGCTCGGAGCATCCTTCTTCTGATTATGGTGTCTCTCGACGATCTCTATATCAAAGCCCTCATATGCGAGCTTCTGCGCGGCCTCGCGCACAAGCTTCAGAAGGAGATTGATTCCCAGGGACATATTCGCTGACCTGAGCACCGCAATCTTCTGAGCGTCGCCCTCAAGCCTGCCTGTCTGTTCATCCGACAGCCCGGTCGTACACACAACCACCGGAATGCCATTATGAACGGCATAATCCATCATGGAGTCAAAGGCTTTCGGTGAGCTGAAGTCCACTATAACATCCGCTGTATCCTTCACCTCATCTAAGCTGGAGTAAACCGGATAGTCCCCGGAGCACTCACCGGCGACATCAATCCCTGCGATTATGGTAATCTCCTCATCGTCTTTCACCAGATCAGTGATCACCCTTCCCATCCGGCCATTGCAGCCGGTCAGAATTATTTTCGTCATATCTGTCTTCCCTTCCGCTTTACAACAGACCGTAGTGTCTCATCGCACTCTTAAGCCTCTCGAGGTTCTTCTCCTCCATCTCGCACATAGGAGCGCGGAGAGGTCCGACCTCCTTGCCCATCAGGTTCATCGCCGTCTTCACCGGGATCGGGTTGACCTCACAGAACAGAGCTCCGACAATATCCATTGCCTCGAGCTGCAGGCGCGCGCTCTTCTGTGTGTCGCCGTCAAACCATGCCTGGCAGATCTCCTTCGTCTGACGCGGAGCCACGTTTGACAGGACCGAGATAACGCCCAGTCCGCCAAGAGACATGATCGGAACTATCTGATCATCATTTCCGGAATACAGATCGATGTCATCGCCGGCAAGAGCCTTTACCCTGGCGATCTGTGATATGTTGCCGCTCGCCTCCTTGACGGCGCGGATGTTCTTCGTATTCTTCGCGAGGTACGCGATAGTCTCCGGCGCAAGATTGCATCCTGTACGGCTCGGCACGTTGTAGAGAATGATCGGAATATTGACCGCGTCGGAGATACTGGTGTAATGTTCGATCAGCCCCTTCTGCGTTGCCTTGTTGTAGTAGGGTGTCACGCACAGCAGCGCGTCCGCGCCCATCTTCTCCGCCTCAACCGACATATATACCGCGTCTTTCGTGCAGTTGGATCCGGTTCCCGCGATGACCGGAATCCTGTGGTCCACATATTCGATACACGCCTTTATAACATCGAGGTGCTCCTCAAATGTCAGGCATGCGGATTCGCCTGTCGTTCCGCAGATTATTATCGCATCCGTTCCGGCAGCGATCTGCTCCTCGACTAATTCCCTGAGTTTCGGATAATTTACACTCTCGTCCGCGTTCATTGGAGTAACAATGGCCACTCCGGCACCCTTGAATATCGCCATAATCATGCTCCTTCCCTGACCGGCAGCATCAACCGACATGATGTTTGTGGCAAAAGTACATTTTGCCTCAACCATGATGTACAACAAAAGGCCGGCGCACTCAGCGCCCGCCCGTCGACACTATAACATTGCAGCCATTTTGTGTCAATCACTTTACGGCTTGTATACATCTTAACAATTCCATCCGTTACTATTCAGTGCCCCGCCGGCGGCACACTCTCGCATGTTCCCACAGCTCGCTTCCGCTGATAGGACCCTGCGGGAGTGTGCCGACTTCGTGGCAGTGAACTATAACTTCCATTCAAAACAATTCCACCAGTCTGTGATCTGCCGGAGGCTTATATTCGGCAAACGGACTATCACACTCCACGCAATGCAGCATTCGGAACATATTCAGAAGCCAGCAATCGCATCCTCCCGAGTGCCTCAGGAGACGGAGAGACCAGCCTGAGCGCAGGATTTCCGGCTGCTCCGACAAGGCTGCCTCCGTCAATAAACTGCTGAAGATACCAGGCCCGGGCTCCTCTGATATGCTGCGCCATCTCCAGGATATCTTCATCCGTATGAAGTCCGATGGCGACAGTAGTGCGGAATTCGTAAGGTACATGTCCGGACATCAGCACAGATATACTATCTTCCGCACGGCGCCACAGCCGCAAGGAGGGATCTGAAGCGAAGCCACAGGTTACCGCATACTTTTTCGGACTGTTCTTCACATCCATCGCGACATAGTCGACGAGTGACGCTTCTATAATTCTGCGGAGCATGCCCGGGTTCATCCCGTTCGTATCCAGCTTGACCAGAAATCCTTTCTCCCGGATACGGGCAATGAACTCAGGGAGATCGACATGAACAGCAGGCTCTCCGCCTGAGATCACAACCCCTGACAGCTTCCCCCGGCGCCTGTCAAGGAACTCGAAGAAATCTCTCTCTGACAGTTCCACCTCAGCAGAATCAGCCGCCAAAGCATCTCCCGCAGTACAGCCGCCAGATATGTCGCCCGTGGC
>DFHY01000094.1:0-2979 GCA_002371345.1 Lachnospiraceae bacterium UBA3711 | reverse complement strand
CCCGTGGCATAGCCGCCAGATATGTTCTGAACGAAAGCATCTGAACAAGGAATACCTCCCTCGGGAAAAAACTCAGGCAGCACCAGATCGGGATTCTGACAGAATGGGCATCGGAGATTGCAGCCCCTGGTAAAAACAATACATGCAACCTCCCCCGGATAATCAAGAAGTGTCAGCTTCTGCAGTCCTGCGATGCGCATACGAATTCTCCCTGATAAAAGCAGCTCCGGAGAGATATTCTCAATTGGAGCTGCTTGCTTTTTCAATCTGCCTCAGGCAGACAGAGTTAGGGGAAAAAGTGTCTTTTGTCCCCAGCGTCATATGCTTCTTATGCTATCTTACCATTATTAAGCCCGTGGGAATCTGGTCTGACAGGCCTTCGGTCCAGATATTCCCGTATCGCCGGAATATCCGTGAATGCTTTGAATTCACCCATCTCACGGCCGATCATGGTCGGAGCGCTGACAACCTTGTACTGAGAGATCAGACGGTCCGCTTCAGCTTCCCCGGCAACAACCACACGGTAAGCTATGTGGCTGTCATCCATGTATTTCCGGATAATCTTGCACTTCGGGCAGGTCTTTGTAGTGATGAGCACCGGAACCTCATCCTGAAGCATGGAGCCATTGCCTGAATCTAAGACGGTCATGCCGGAATCACTCGAAGTTCTGCCGGATATATCGCTCTCCAAAGCACCGGACTTCGCGCGGTATACGGCCTGACTGTCGATGCCGGATGGCGCGCGATGCTCAGCCTGACTGTTGATACCGGACAGAGCAGCCGTACCTGAATCTGCATTGTCAGCACAGCCGGATGGACCTGCTGAGGATCCTGCCGTACCAGCCGCTGACGTGTACTCATCATCATGTTTCGCAAAATGAGACCTGGAGGCGTCATAGACCTTGCGGTCCTTGAATTCCTGGGACTTGCCGTCATTCCAGTTCTTGACGGGGCGATAGTACCCGGTGATTCTCGAATAGACCTCTGTCTCCTTGCCGCAGACCGGGCATGTAAAATGCTCTCCTGAAATATATCCGTGATCCGGGCACACGGAATATGTCGGGCTTATGGATACATATGGAAGTCTGTATGTATCCGTTATTGTCTTGACCATCTTCGCGGCACTCTTCCAGTCTGGAAGCTTCTCTCCCAGGAAGGTGTGGAATACCGTTCCCGAGGTGTACAGCGGCTGGAAGCGATCCTGTACGTCAAGTGCCTCGAACACATCGTCCGTCGTGCCGACGGGAAGATTGGTTGAATTGGTGTAATATGGCGTGCCGTGGTCATTTGCCGTATGAATACCGGGGAATCGGCTCACATCATGCTTCGCGAAGCGGTAAGATGTGGACTCAGCCGGCGTAGCCTCAAGATTGAACAGCTCCGGCGCATACTTCTCCTGATAATCTGACAGGCGCCCTCTCATATGGTTCAGCATGCGCTCTACAAAGTCCTGGCTCTCCTTGTGCGTCAGATCCTTGCCGAGCCACTTCGCGTTGAGGCACATCTCGTTGCCTCCGCAGATCCCGATTGTCGAGAAGTGGTTGTCAAATGAGCCGAGGTACGCTTTGGTATAGGGATACAGGCCGGAATCAAGCAGGTTGGATACAACTTCTCTCTTGGTGTGAAGAGAGCGTGCGCATACATCCATCATCCAGTCGAGCTTCTCCCAGAACTCTTCCTCCGTCTGGCACAGATACGCCAGCTGGGGCAGATTGATGGTCACAACGCCGATAGAACCGGTAGACTCGCCAGCTCCGAAGAAGCCGCCGTTTCTGCGCTTGAGCTCGCGAAGATCAAGACGGAGCCGGCAGCACATCGAGCGGATGTCGGACGGCTTCATGTCGCTGTTGACATAGTTGGAGAAATACGGCGTGCCATACTTGGCCGTCATACCGAACAGAAGCTTGTTGTTCTCGCTTTCCTCCCAGTCAAAATCCTTCGTGATCGAATAGGTCGGTATCGGATACTGGAAGCCGCGTCCCTGGGCGTCTCCCTCAGTCATGATCTCTATAAATGCCTTGTTGATCATGTCCATCTCTTTTTTACAGTCGCCGTAAGTAAAGTTCATCTCTCGTCCGCCGACTATTGCCTTCTGATCTTTCAGGTCTTCCGGCACAGTCCAGTCGAGGGTGATATTCGTGAACGGCGACTGGCAGCCCCATCTGGACGGAGTATTTACCCCGTAAATGAAGCTCTGTACGCACTGCCTGACACCCTTGTAATCAAGATTGTCCGTGCGCACAAAAGGAGCAAGGTAAGTGTCGAATGAGGAAAATGCCTGCGCGCCTGCCCACTCGTTCTGCATAATGCCCAGGAAATTGACCATCTGGTTGCACAGCGTGGACAGATGCTTCGCGGGACTGGATGCTATCCTGCCTGACACACCCTTGATTCCCTCGCAGATGAGCTGCTTCAGATTCCATCCCGCACAGTACGGTGCCAGCATGGAAAGATCGTGAAGGTGAATAGAAGCCTTCTTATGAAGCTGGGCTATCTCATTGTCATAGATCTCATTCAGCCAGTAGTTTGCAGTGACCGCGCCTGAGTTCGAGAGTATGAGTCCGCCGAGTGTATACTGGACGGTAGAGTTCTCCTTCACTCTCCAGTCAAGGCGGTCGAGGTATCCGTGAACCAGCTTCGAATAATCGAGCACGCTTGACGCCGCCTCGCGGACGCTTTTGCGCTGGCTGCGGTACAGCACATATGCTTTCGATACTCGGAAGAAGCCGGACTCGGAGAGAACCTGCTCCACCGAGTCCTGAATAGACTCGATATCGACCACATTGTCCTCAGTGCGCATCAGGGCATAGATGTTCATGAGCATCTTGTTCATGATGTATTCAGCCGGCACCGGCGTACCCGTAGCGCGGAACGCCTTCTCCATCGCCGCCTGAATCTTATCCCCGTCAAAAGGGACAATAGTCCCGTTTCTTTTCCTTACATTCAGCATACTCTTCTCCTCGTCACGTTATTTTCATA
>DFHY01000046.1:8972-9688 GCA_002371345.1 Lachnospiraceae bacterium UBA3711 | reverse complement strand
GTCAGATCAGGGCGGCTTTTAAGCATATAGTCATAATATGAATCGAAGAAGCCGTCCGTCGTATCCCAGTCAAAAGCGCCCACGATAATATCCGGAATGCCCTTGTCACCCCACGGATAAATGTAGTAGAAGTACTTGTCCTCAGCGTTCATCAGGATATACGGACCCTGAATCTTCAATGTCAGCTGAATATCGTCAAGCACCGTAGTGTCGATATCGGAATCCGCGTCACTGCTGTACTCCGTCCCGAAGAAGCCAAGATCAGCTCCGGATCCCATGGCGATACTGCCGGCGATACCTTCCTCCTGCGTCTTTCCCGATCCGGCAGGAACACTCAGCCCGATACCCGCACCCTGCTGCGGCGCCATACTCTCTTCAGCCACAATGTCATCTCCGCTTCCCGCGGGATTCGAATCCATCGCAAATGTGACAGCACTCTGCGACACCAACAGTGACAGACCCAGCGCGGCCGCCGTCATCTTTCTCCAAATGCTCATACATAATCTCCTTTCTATCCCTCACCCATGCACTGTTAAACATAAGATTCGGTTACAATTTTCCGGTGATACAAACTGACAATAACCTCTTACGGATTGTTTCAATACTGACAAATACATTTTACCATGCTGTTTATTCAGGGTATTCCCGCCGCAGTTAACTGTCATTGCCAAGTCGGGAAGCATACCTTATACTTAAAATCAGATGTCAGGATCAAA
>DFHY01000046.1:0-8916 GCA_002371345.1 Lachnospiraceae bacterium UBA3711 | reverse complement strand
TCAAAAGTATCATATACCCCTCTGTCCGTAATGACGGTACGCGGACACGATGGGTCACACCAGAGAAAGAGATTTCTGAAATGAATTTTGCTGAGTATCTTAATCAATGCATGCAGCAGGTAAACTGCAGCGCCAGTGAACTGTCCAGGGAGAGCGGGCTGTCTCAGGCGGTGATCTCACGCTACCGCAGCTCCATACGTGTACCCTCGCTCGGGTCAGAGCCCCTTTCGCGAATCATCAAGGCTCTCGCGAAGATGTCTCAGGAGAGGGAGGACAAGCCGTTTACCGAGGAAGAACTTACTGAGAACATCTGTGAGATACTTCGCGATGAACCCGGATCCGTAGTCCTGTCGTCGGACAGCCTGAACGATATTCTTATATCGATGAATATCAATATCAAGAAACTGTCACAGTCTATCAGCTACGATCCCTCATATCTCTCAAGGATCCGGAGCGGCCAGCGCCGTCCGTCCAATCCGATAACCTTCGTACAGGGAGTCATCAGTTACCTGATGGATAATTGCGACAGAAAGCAGTTGTGTGAAACCACCTCAAGACTTTCCGGCCGCTCTTCGGAGGAGCTGGCCGCCGATGAGGAGCTGGCCGCCGCACTGACTGATCTGATGATACGGCGCTGGGACAGTGATCCGGCCGATATCTCAGCAGGAGATAATGAATGCGTTCTTGACTTCGTCAGGAAGCTGAGTGAGTTCGATCTTGATGAATACATCAGAGCGATCCATTTTGATACTCTGCGTGTACCGACATCCCCGGTCCGGCTGCCGGCGTCAAGAGTCTGCTACGGAATTGAGGATATGAAGCAGTGCGAGCTTGATTTCTTCCGCCAGACCGTACTGTCCAGGTCACAGGAATCCATCTACATGTGCAGTGATATGGATATGGAGGACATGGCTCAGGATGTGGAATTCGGCAGAAAATGGATGTTCGCTATCGCCGCGTCAATAAAAAAAGGCCTCCGCCTCAATGTCATTCACACACTTGACAGGCCTCTGAATGAAATGATGCTCGGACTTGAGGCATGGATTCCCCTCTATATGACAGGACAGGTTTCCTCATGGTATCTGCCCGGTTCAAGAGACAAGGCATACTCTCATCTACACTACGCGTCAGGAGCGGCAGCACTCTCAGGCGAATGCATACGCGGGCATCATGACAGCTGCAGGTACTACCTCACCAACAACAGAAAAGAGATATCATTTTACAGAAACTACTGCGAGGGGCTCTTTGACCACGCGAAACCGCTGATGGCCATCTTCACCCGTGAGAACCGCCCCCGGTTCGAGAGCTTCATGTCAAATGCCGTCTCCGCCAGAGGCAGCCGCCGCATGATACTCTGCGCCCCGCCCCTCTCATGTATCAGCGAGGAACTCCTGAACAGGATCCTGAAAAGAAACGGTCACACACAGAAAGGTGAGGTCCTCTCCCTCGCGCAGAGCGAGAAAAAACAGCTTGACACAATCCTGAGCAGCGACATCTGCGCCGTAGAACTGTGCGCCGTCAGCCGGGAGGAATTCGAAGCGCATCCCGCCGCACTCTCACTGTCCGGGCTGTTTCCGGAGCACAATATCTTCTACACCTACGAAGAATACCGGGAGCACCTTGCCCAGGCAGAAGCATACTTCAGCAGGTACCCGCAATGCACACTTACAGTGACGGACCGCCCGGGCTTCAGAAACATCCGCATCCACATTCTGAAAGGACGCTGGGCGATGGTATCCAAGAACGTGAGCCCTGCGATCCACTTCGTCATCCGGCATCCGAAGCTGAGACGTGCCTTCGAGAACATGGAACTGCCAGTCGTGATGTAATCTATATCAGCGAAGCGGGCTGTGATTTACGAGAAGCACAACCATCAAAGCTGAACTCACTGTGATTCACGAGCGGCACAACCATCAAAGCTGATGCTAACGTTCCACCGTCCGGTCATCACCCTGGTGAACCGTAACCTGCGGATACGGCACACTGATATTATTCTTCTGGAAGATAGTGTACACGATATGATTAACCTCCCGCTCGACCTTCAGACGGCAGGCCTCATGACACCGTGTGGCCGTCTTCAGAACCACGCCGCTCTCATCCAGCTTACTGACCCCGATATAAGCCGGCCCGTTGAGGATGAGAGGACTCTTGTCCTTAACATTCTTCAGCTCCTCCCTCAGAATCTCCTCAACAGCCTCCAACTTCTCCTCATAACGGATCTGGAACTCACTGTACACAATCGCGTTGCGCATCGTCATGTGAACCACATTCCTCACCTCATTGTTCGGAATGATCTTCACGTCATCGGTATCCATATCGAACACCTTCGTCATGCGGATCCCGAGCTCCATGACATATCCTCTGAAGTCACCGACCTTAATCACATCACCGACCTGGATATTACCCTCCATAAGGATGAAGATTCCCGCCAGAATATCCCCGACCAGACTGTTCGCCCCAATACCGATTATCACCGATACTATACCGGCCGAAGCCATGAGGGCCGTGGGATTCAGTCCGAAACATATCATACATCTGTAGGCGATAAAGGCCATCGCCAGATATGTCACAAGACTTCCCAGCATCTTCAGAATAGTACCTCCCCGTATCGGAAGGATATCAGCGACCAGACTAATAAGCTTTGATAAGAAAAACAGGATCAGCCCTCCCTGGCTCAGTATGAGTATGGCCGCGGAGAGCGCGAATACATTCAGGCCGCGCTCCCATTTCTGAGCCAGCACATAGCCCAGAACATTTCCTGTACCGGTGTTTATCCGGAAGCTGCTGTACGCGGCAAGGACAGCAGCTATGCCCACTCCATAATACAGAAGCATCTTCATGACCCTGTACTCAGGCGAATTCCGGCCTTCATCCACGGATATATGCTTCGCGCTGTCGGGCTTAATCACCTCAACCTGCTCCCTGCTGGTATACAAGGTGACTCCGATCATGAACAGCAGCAACGTGACAGCCAGAGTCACCAGACCGCAGACGACGAATCTCTCTCCCAGAAGCTCACTTCTCGGCACGACATAGTAGAACAGGTTCCTGTCGATCCTGTCCGTCGCCGCATAATACGTGACTCCGTCAATAGTTATATAATCACAGTAATTATCCTTGATCTGGGCCTCAGTCAGTCCGTATTCAAGAGAATCCAGGCCTTCCATGCTGTCATCCGGATAGTAGACGAACCTTTTGGTTTCAGTGTCCACGGCAAATACGAATCCGTTTCTGCCCGGCTTGATCCTGTCGAGCAGCTCAGACAGAGAATAACTGCGAAGAGCACTGTCAACATCCGACGAGTAATACCTTACATACAGATACCCTGATACTGTGTCATCCTCACTCGTCATAGACTCGGTTATCTCGCGCCCATTTGACATCCATTCGCTGATATGGGCCGTTTCAGTCAGCGTTTCCTCTTCCTGATATCTTGTAGATTCCTGTATAGCTTCCTCTTCGCCGATATAATCCGGAAAAGCCATAGCCGATGTCTCGACGTGAGTCACTCCTTCATTGTCAAGGATCCGCATATCCGGCGCCTCGATAATATAAGAAAACACATCCAGATTAGTTGTTGTACACATGTCCGGATTCTTCGCGAGAACCCCCGCAAGAGTTTCAATCTCCGCTTTTTTTCTGGAGCTGTAGATCTCAACATACTGCCTTGCGGCTGCGTCCTGCTCGCTTACGGTCTTCTCGATACGGGCCGTATGTCCGGATGCCGCCTCCGCCCACGATGACATGAGGTATAAGGTCTGCAGATAAAATACGAAAAAAAACATAACAACGATCATAAGGATCGTGAATATTACAAGCTTGTACTCCCTGGTCCTGTGCTTAGCCGCCTTCCCTGAACCGCTGAAGTCAGACATTACCTTCACCTTCTTCTGAAGAAGAAGCAGGATCACATAATATACCATTGCGGAAGTAATCAGGGCGAATATTATACATAAAACCGCGTGATTAAACCTTCTCGATAATTCCAGCTCATCCGATGAAACCGCGCACGCGATCCACACTCCCTCGTCCTCGAACCAGACCGTGTACAGGTAAGTCCTCACTCCATTGACAGTGTGCCATGAAAACTTCCTGTCGCCGATCTTATTCATGTTCAGGCCAAGACTTTCAACGCCCACGCCGGTCAGCTCATCATCCGGAAAGAACAGCAGCTTCCCGGTCTCCTGTGACCAGACAAATGCATAGCCCTGTCTGCCAATGGTTTCATTTTCAAGAAGGCTGGCCCAGGCGTTTTCATTTCGAAGCTCACCACTATGAAGCCCGGTCGTATCCTCAATGACAAATGCGTGTGTGCTGTCATATGGAAAAGCATATGTCGTGAGGTTGGATCTGGCATACACATCATCGGCTGTCTCATCCGCCGGCATATTATCATTTTCCGGCCGCACTATACAGTAATTATTGTCTTTAAATGCCTCTGCCAGAGCGTCTCTGACCACCTGATCCAGTTTGCCCCTGCGTGTTGAGGCAGCCGCAATGACCTGTCCGTCCTTATCTGCAATCATCAGATCGTAGAATGAGAAGGTTCCGTCAAGATTACTGAGGTATTCGTCTGAAACCTCAAATGCAGAATCATTCATTGACCAGTATTTCATGAGAAGAAGATCCTGAGTGTAGATATTATCCACTGAAGATTCCATCTTTGAATAAGGAGTGTTGGCATCAGGATAAGTATCCTCGATATACCTGGCGTTCTCCTTCATCTCCTTCCGCGTAGTTTTCATTTCGCTTGTGCGCTGAATGCGGCTCAGAGCAAAGCTGAACGCGACTACGGCCGCGCATCCGAGAAGAACCGTCAGCATTATCCTGATCTTTGTATTTTCCGTCCTGGTCATTGTAATGTCCTCTGATTCCGGGGGCGGAAGAACCTCCTGCCCCCCAACTATGATGTACGGGCCTCTTCGCTGCTTCGCAGGTCTGCTCCGTGCCCCAATGGATGATGGCAGGCTGCCATCCTTCCGCCCATATCTCTCATAACTGGCACCTCGCTGCGGCACCTGTCTGTCGCGTACGGGCATCTGGTGTGGAAGCGGCACCCCGGCGGCGGGTTCACCGCGCTGGGAATCTCGCCTGACAGAAGAGTGTCCTCCTCATGCCGGTGATGCGGATCCGGGAGCAGTATCGCGTTCATCAGAAACCTGGTATATGGATGCAGAGGTGATGAGAATATCTCCTCCGTCTCACCGATCTCGCAGAGCATACCGAGAAACATGATGCATACCCTGTCCGAGATATGCCGGACCACCGACAGATCATGGCTGATAAACAGATAAGTCAGACCTCTTGCTTTCTGAAGCCCTGACAACAGATTCAGTATCTGATTCTGTACCGGAACATCGAGTGCCGAAACCGGCTCGTCGCAGACTATAAGCTCCGGATCCGCGGCAAGCGCACGCGCGATTCCTATTCTCTGCCGCTGTCCTCCCGAAAACTGGTGAGGGTAACGGTACAGAAACTCTCCCGGAACTCCTACATCCTCCATAAGCTCCAGAACCCTGGCGGTCATCTCATCCCTGCTGCGGCAGACGTTCCATGTCCTGAGCGGCTCGGCTATAAGCTCTCTGACTGTCAGTCTCGGATCCAGCGAAGCGTACGGATCCTGGAAAATGAGCTGCAGCTGCCGGCGGTGTCTCAGAAAGTCCCTGTCGGACATTCCGGTCACATCCCCGCCCTTTAATAATAACCGGCCGCTGTCAGGGGCAAGAAGACGGATCATCATGCGGCCGAGTGTGGATTTCCCGCAGCCGGACTCGCCAACCAGCCCCAGAGTTTCCCCCTTATACACCTTCAGGGATACATCTGTGACAGCATGAACCTTTCTGCCTCTTCCGGCGGGAAATGCCTTTGTCAGGCCTTTAGCCTCCAGCAGGATTTCGCTCATTCCGAATCCTCCGTGAAAAGTCAGGACCTGCAGCTGATTAACTCAGTCAGTTGGCAAAGTAATGGCGCTGCAGCTCCTTATTCATTGACCTTTACATCAACACATGAAGCATCTTGCCATGTGGCCTTCTTCACCGGCTTCATACATCAGCGGCATCTCACCTCGGCATCTGTCGCCGCAGCTTCCGCATCGCGGGGCGAAGCTGCAGCCCTTTGGCAGGTGCAGAAGGTTCGGGACAACGCCCGGTATGGTCTCAAGTATCTCTGTGTCCTGTCTGAGAGACGTCGCCGCCCTGAGGAGTCCCATGGTATATGGATGCGCCGGATGGTCGAACAGAGTGACCGTGTCGGCGCACTCCACTATACGGCCCGCGTACATCACATACACATAATCACATATCTGCGCTATGACGCCAAGATTGTGGCTGATAAGCAGGATGCTTGTCCCGCCTGAGCACAGCTTCTTCATCAGCCTCAGGATCTGCGCCTCCACAGTGACGTCGAGCGCCGTTGTAGGCTCATCCGCTATCAGAAGCTTAGGCCGGCAGATCATGGCCATGGCGATCATCACCCTCTGCCGGAGCCCTCCGGACAGCTGATGGGGATAACATCTCATCCGGTTCCCGGCGTCGGAGATCCCGACGCTCTCGAGCATCTCCACGGTTCTTATCCGGGCCTGCTCCTTCGGGATATCCTTATGCAGAAGCAGCGCCTCCTCCACCTGCTTTCCGATCCGGATGACAGGATTCAGGCTCGTCATCGGTTCCTGAAAGATCATCGAAACCTCTGAACCCCTCAGAGCGCATTTCTCCTTCTCCGGAATATCACGGATATCGCGCCCATCAAGCAGGATCTCACCGCTCATAACCTTGCCGGGATACTTCACCAGACCCATGACGGACTTTGCCGTCACACTCTTCCCGCATCCCGATTCACCCACGATGCCAGTGATCTTACCCTCAGGCACATCCAGCGAGACGTCCATGACCGCGCGCACCTCACCCTTCTGGGTGAGAAAGCTGGTATTCAGCTGCCGTATCTCAAGTGTATTCGATCCCATAACGGCGCTCCTCACTTCTTCTGGTACGGATCCAGCACATCTCTCAGCCCGTCTCCAAGGAAATTGAAGGCAAGCACGATAACCATGATGGCAATGCCCGGCACAAGGCTCAGCCATGGCGCGTTGTACAGAAACTGTCTTCCCGAGTTTACCATCAGTCCCCACGACGCGTCCGGAGGCTGTATTCCGAGTCCGAGGAAGCTCAGACTGCTCTCGGTCAGAATCGCGGACGGCACATTCAGCGTAAAGAGCACTATCAGTGTCGGCAGGCAGTTCGGGAGCAGATGCCGGAATACTATCTTCCTTTTCGGAACGCCGATTACCCTGGCAGCCTCTACATACTCCGTCTCCTTCAGCTGAAGGGTCTGCGACCTGACTATTCTCGCGACGCTCGCCCAGTTCACCAGAGCCAGGGTGAGGAAGACATTTATCAGCCCGTCCCCGAGGATATACATAATGACCATCGCCAGCAACATCGACGGAAATGCGAGTGTTATGTCGGCTATCCTCATGATCACCGCATCGATCCATCTTCCGTAGAATCCGGAGACAACTCCGAGAACGGCGCCGAGCAGCATGCTCAGGATCGTCGGAACGACGCCCGTGAGAAGGGAGACTCTCGACCCGTACAGAAGCCTCGTCAGGATATCCCTGCCCGCCTCGTCAGTACCGAACAGATGTCCCGCGCCGGGCGGCGAGAGACGGTTCCTCAGATCCATCTCACTTAAGCCGTACGGTGAAATAACAGGCGCCAGGACAGCGGCAATGATGAACAGCAGTATAACCACGGCGGAGAAAACAGCAAGCTTGTTCTCCCGCACCATGCGCTTCATCAAAGTCAGGAAGGTCTCTTCCTCCCCGATCTGGCTCTTCAGGTTCTCATCCATCGGCCTCTTCAGGCTCTTCTCATATTCCTCTACGATTTTGCGCGATCTGTTAGGAAGCATCTCTCATGCCCCCTTTCTGATCCTGGGATCCAGCACACGGTACAGTGAATCAGCCAGGTAATTGCCTATAATCACGACTGCAGCGGAGAACAGAACAGTCCCCTGCAGAAGAGGAATGTCACGGCCGGTGATCGCCTGGACCGCCAGACGCCCGATTCCATTGATCGAGAAGACCGTCTCCGTTATCACGGCTCCTGACAGAAGCCCTGATATCTGTATGGCCATCATGGTGATTACCGGAAGCATGGCATTTTTAAGAGCGTGAAGAACGAGAACCCCGATCTGCCCCCTGCCCTTGGCGCGGGCAGTGTCTATATAATCCTGCTCAAGGACATCCAGAAGCGTGGAACGGACAAGGCGTGCCACGCTTCCCGCACTGTTCCATCCGAGCGCCACCGCCGGCAGTACGAACCCCGCGAAGCTGTCTGTTCCGGCGATCGGAAACAGCTTCAGACGGTACGCGAAAAAGTACTGGAGCACCATCGCGGCCATGAACACCGGCATGGAGACGCCGAGCAGTGAGCCTCCCATAAACAGATGATCCAGAAGTGAATTCTTCTTTACCGCGGCGATTATACCGCTGACGATACCTAAGATCCATGCGAATGCCGACGCCAGCAGGGCAAGAATCAGCGTATTGCCGAAGGCTGACGCCATAAGCTCCGAAACCGGCTTGCCAAGCGAATAGCTTGTTCCGAAATTGCCGCACAGAGCTCCCTGCAGATATCGAAAGAATTGAACTAAGACCGGCTGATCGAGCCCGAGCTCCGCGGTCATCCTCTCGATGACCGCGTTGTCCGCGTGCTCTCCCATCATAACCGCGATCGGATTGCCCGGAATAATCCTGAGCATAATAAATATCATAAGCGCCGCGCCCAGCAGCACGATGACTGACTGAAGCAGGCGCCGCAAAGCGCTGCGCAGCATATATGAATCTCCTATGCAGATGATGCTGGGGTCAAAAGTACCTTTTGCCCCCCAACTATGATGTACGGATCGCTTCGTTGC
>DFHY01000033.1:2721-8075 GCA_002371345.1 Lachnospiraceae bacterium UBA3711 | reverse complement strand
AGCTGCTGTCCAGAACGAAGACCGTTGTTGTCCTGGATCATCACCGTCAGACAACGGAACAGATTCAGAACGCCGCGCTGTCATACATTGAACCGGGAGCGTCGTCGGCATGTGAGATGGTTGCTGAGATCCTTCAGTACTTTGAGGAGGATGTCAGGCTCAAGAGCCTGGAGGCGGACTGCCTGTATGCGGGCATCATCATTGATACCAATAACTTTACGACGAAGACCGGCGCGAGAACATTTGAAGCGGCTGCCTATCTGAGGCGGAACGGCGCGGACGTCACAAGGGTCCGCAAGGCGCTCCGGTACGACATAGACAGCTATAAGGCGCGGGCTGAGGCCGTGCGGCATGCTGAGAACTTCATGGGAAGCTACGCTATAGCGATCCTTCCGAGCGAGGGACTGGAGAGCCCGAACGTGGTCGGGGCGCAGGCCGCTGATGAGCTGCTGAACATAGTAGGCATTACCGCGTCATTTGTCGTGACGTACTACAATGGGAAAGTGTTCATTTCCGCAAGGGCGATCGATGAGGTAAATGTGCAGGTCATCATGGAGCGCCTGGGAGGCGGAGGCCACATGAACAGCGCGGGAGCTCAGCTTGCAGATGTGACATGTGAGGAAGCGGTAATACGCGTCAAGGAAATACTTAGAAGCATGACGGAGGCTGGAGAGATATGAAAGTAATACTGCTGCAGGATGTAAATAAAGTCGGCAGAAAGGGCGAGATGGTCGAGGCGGCGGACGCCTACGCGAGAAATGTGCTGATCCGCAGGAAACTGGCGGTCGAGGCAACCGGCAAGGCCATCAATGATCTGAAGCTGAAGAAGGCGAACGACGAGAAGATCGCAGAGGAGAACCTGGAGACGGCAAAGGCGCTCAAGGAGAAGCTGGACAAGAGCAGTGTGGTCGTCAAGGCCAAGACCGGAGAGGGCGACAGGCTGTTCGGTTCTATTTCAGGCAAGGAGATCGCGGAAGCCGCCAAAGAACAGCTCGGGATTGAGATAGACCGCCGGAAGATCGTAGTGGAGAACCCGATCAAGACCATCGGAACCATGTCGGTCATCGTGAAGCTGCATCCGCAGGTCAGGGCGGAGCTTGGCGTGAAGGTGGAGAAGCTGTAAGGTAATGGATGAGAATACAAATGAGATAAGGCGTATTCCGCCGCATAGCCAGGAGGCTGAGCAGTCAGTAATCGGATCGATGATGATCGATCCGGAAGCGATTGCGGCCTCTTCCTCCATTTTGACGGAGGACGACTTTTATCAGAAGCCTTACGCGCTGCTGTTCCGGGCGATAGTTGACCTTGACGCGTCCGGCAGGCCCGTCGACGAAGTAACACTTCAGGATCGGCTTCGGGAAATGGACGCGCCGGAGGATCTGGCAAGCTCCAGGACGCTCTCTGAGCTGGTTGCGTCGGTTCCTCTGTCCACGAACGCCCGGCATTACGCGAAGATTGTAGCCGAGAAGGCTCAGCTTCGAAGGATGATAAAGACCATGGAGGGCCTGACGGCTGAGTGCTATGCCGACAAGGAGAAGACGGACGATCTCAGCGATAAGATGGAGAAGCAGGTATTCCAGCTGCTGACCCGCCGCCAGGGAAGAGAGCTGACGCCGATCTCTCAGATTGTCATGGACGCCCTTGACCGCATATCGGCCGCAAGCAGCCAGAACAGCTCGATCACAGGCCTTGCCACCGGCTTCAGGGATCTTGACTTCAAGACCAGCGGATTCCAGCCGTCGGACCTTATACTTGTGGCGGCGAGACCGTCGATGGGAAAGACGGCATTTGTCCTGAATATCGGCGCGTACATGGCCTTCCGCGATCACAGAAGAGTCGCGATCTTCTCGCTGGAGATGTCAAAGGAACAGCTTGTCAACCGCCTGCTGGCCCAGGAATCCAATATAGACGCGACGAGGCTGCGGAACGGAAGACTGAAGGACTCTGAGTGGGAGAACCTTGTCATGGGGGCCGATGTCATCGGCAAGTCTAACCTTGTAATCGATGACACTCCGGGAATCTCCGTGGCGGAGCTTCGAAGCAAATGCCGCCGGCTGAAGCTTGAGGGAGGCCTTGACTGCATCATGGTCGACTACCTGCAGCTGATGAGCGGAGGCGGCCGTGGAAGCGACTCCCGGCAGCAGGAGATCTCGGAAATATCCCGAGGGCTGAAGGAGGTCGCCAGAGAACTCCATGTGCCGCTGATTGCCCTGAGCCAGCTCTCGCGAGCGGTGGAGCAGAGGCCGGATCACAGGCCGGTGCTCAGCGATCTTAGAGAATCCGGAGCCATCGAGCAGGACGCGGACGTGGTTATCTTCCTGTACAGGGACGACTACTATAATAAGGACTCCGAGCGTCAGGGCATCGCGGATATCCTGATCCGCAAGCAGCGAAACGGGCCTCTGGGAGACGTTGAGCTGGTGTGGCTGCCCGAGTACACGAAGTTCGCCAACCCCGCAAATGAGCGTGACCGGGCCCAGAACCCGGGCGGGTGACGTGCGGAAGCTGCGAAGCAATGACGCGTTCGCGATATAGGCCGGGGCAAGTATGCCGCGCACAGGTGAAAACGTGGGAAATTACATATATATAGCGGAGTGTTCGGACGGGACCTGGTACACCGGATGGACTACCGACCCAAAGAGGCGCATCCGGGTCCACAACAGCGGAAAGGGCGCGAAGTATACAAGATCAAGACTTCCGGTCAGGCTGATATATACTGAGGAATATGAGACTGCCGTTCAGGCACAGAGAAGAGAGTACGAGATCAAACAGTTCTCGCGCAGACAGAAGGAGAAGCTGATACAGCAATTCTCAGGCAGACAGAAGGAGAAGCTTATGAATACAGAACAGTTTTTTGAAAATGTGCTTTCAGTACGTCTTACAGAAGACCGCAGGGCTCTTGACATCATCGACCAGACCCTGCTTCCGGGAACGATCCGGCGGATCAATCTTAATACGAAGGAAGAGATATGGGAGGCGATCAAGAAGCTCAGGGTACGCGGGGCGCCGGCGATCGGCGTGAGCGCGGCGTACGGCATGGCAGTACTGTCAGCTCAGAGCAAAGCAGGTGATTTCGGCACATTTTATAAGGAATTCACGCAGCTGAAGGAGTACCTGGCGTCCTCAAGGCCGACCGCCGTGAACCTGTTCTGGGCGCTGAACCGCATGGACGCCTGCGCGAAGGCAGCGGGAGAGCAGGGGAAGAGCCTCGACGAGATCAAGGAGCTTCTGTATAAGGAAGCGGATGCTATCCGCGAGGAGGATGTGCAGATCAGCAGGAACATCGGAGAGATCGGATTCAGGCTGCTCAAGGACCTGAAGAAGGACGGGAAGCCGATCGGCATCCTGACGCACTGCAATGCCGGAACCCTTGCCACATCCAAGTACGGAACCGCGACCGCTCCGATGTATATGGCCCTTGAACACGGCTGGGCGGGAAGCGACATGCATGTGTACTGCGATGAGACCAGACCGCTTCTGCAGGGCGCCCGCCTGACGAGCTTCGAGCTTAACGCGGCCGGCATTACGACAACGGTTCAGTGCGACAATATGGCTTCTCTGCTGATGAAGTCCGGCAAGATCGACATTATCTTCGTCGGATGCGACCGCGTTGCCGCGAATGGCGACGCCGCGAACAAGATTGGCACCAGCTCTGTCGCAATTCTCGCGAAGCACTACGGGATCCCGTTCTACGTGTGCGCGCCGAGTTCAACGATAGATCTGAAAACCCCGACCGGGGACCAGATCCCGATCGAGATGAGAGATCCGGACGAGGTCACGCAGATGTGGTACAAGGAGCGCATGGCGCCTGAGGGAATAGACGTGTTCAATCCGGCGTTTGACGTGACGGATCACAGCCTGATCACCGGTATGATTACAGAGAAAGGACTGTGCACGGAACCGTACGGAGACGCATTTGTGAAGCTCGGGATAGAGTGAGTGCAAGGGAAACCGTTGGCAGAGACGATTTATGGCAGTAACCGCTTGTTAGCAAAAGATATATTTGCTATGATGTGGATGTGAATTATGATATGCAGATACTAAAGCAAAGGAGAACTGTTATGGCTAAATGGGTATGTAATGTTTGCGGATATGTGCATGAGGGAGATACCGCTCCGGAAGCATGTCCGGTCTGCAAGGCTCCGGCTTCCAAGTTCACGAAGCAGGAAGATGAGATGACATGGGCGGCTGAGCATGTGGTCGGCGTAGCCTCCGATGCTCCGGAAGATATCAAGGAAGATCTTCGCGCGAACTTCACGGGTGAGTGCTCTGAGGTCGGCATGTATCTGGCTATGAGCCGCGTCGCGTTCCGCGAGGGATATCCCGAGATCGGACTGTACTGGGAGAAGGCAGCCTTCGAAGAGGCTGAGCACGCGGCGAAGTTCGCCGAGCTCCTCGGTGAGGTCCTCACAGACAGCACCAAGAAGAATCTTGAGATGAGAGTCGAAGCCGAGAACGGCGCGACCATGGGTAAGACCGACCTTGCGAAGAGAGCGAAAGCCCTCAACCTCGACGCGATCCATGACACCGTTCACGAGATGGCAAGGGATGAGGCAAGACACGGCAAGGCGTTCAAGGGCCTGCTGGAGAGGTACTTTGGCTAAGGACCTGTAGCTAATTAACTTGGTCATTTGGCTTGTATGGTTTTCCGGAATCTGCGTTGTTGTCACTTGGCGCAGCCCGCTGCGCCGCGTTCCTCCGCCTTGATTCTGAAAAACCCTACTTCGCCAACTGACTAAGTAATTACGCTACAGTTCCTAAGTAACGAGCCGTGCAATCATACGTTTGAAAAGCTCCCGCAAGCTTGCTTGGACGGGAGCTTTTTCTAACGTATGAGTATAAGGCGACAGAATCCATGAGCAGGTATGCGAAGCATTCCGCGAATGGGGCTGGCGCAGCACGGAGAGTGTCTGCAATCCTAAATTATTACAAAAAAGTTACAAATGTTTACAAAATCTGTTGACATCCCTTCCCTGCTTTGTTATTATGAGCACAGTTAGGTTGTAATATTTCTGTAACAATTATTACAATTACGAAACAAACGGGAGCAATTCGGAGGTGTTGACAATGACAAAGAGATTGACCGGTTACGCGGCAGCGGCTCTGACAACCAGTCTTGTACTGGGAGGGTTCGGGACGGCTTATGGCGCGCCCCTGACTCTGGCGGGCTTTGGCGCGGACCTGGAAGTTGAGGTTAAGGAAGCTGCTCCGGCGGCACAGCCGGAAACGGCGGCTGAGACAGCTGCAGAAACGGCAGCGCCTGCAGAGGCAAGCGCGCCTGCAAATGAAATCGTTCCTGAAACAGATGCTGCAGAAACCGCGGCAGAGACGGAAGTACAGACTGAGGCGCAGAC
>DFHY01000033.1:0-2659 GCA_002371345.1 Lachnospiraceae bacterium UBA3711 | reverse complement strand
CAGACCGAGGCGCCGATCGACCGCAGCATGGTCGATACGACAGGCTTCTCAAAGGCTGAGGATTACATCAATGTACGTGCTTCGGGAGATACCGAGGGTGATGTGGTCGGAACCCTGCGCACAAATGACTCTGTCTATATCGAAGACGTGGATGAAAACGGCTGGTACAAGATCCGTTCAGGAAATGTTGAGGGTTATGTTGCCGGATACCTGATCGCAACGGGAGAGGAAGCGGAAGAGGTCGCAAAGAACACCGCTTATACCTATGCGCAGATCGGAGCGGATTACCTTAACATCAGGTCGGATGCGACTGAGGATGCCGAGGTTCTTGATACAGTAGGCCAGGACGCGAACCTTGAGGTCGTGGAAGACCTCGGAGACTGGGTGAAGGTCGTCACCGATGACGGAATCTACGGATATGTTTCCACTGATTACGTCAATACGCAGACGGTTTATCCGACTGGCGAGACGATCGAGGAGCAGGCGGAGAGAGAAGAACAGGAATATCTGGAAGCGGTTGCGCAGCAGGAGGCGGAATACGAGGCTTACCTTGCGGAGCAGGAAGCAGCGGCGGCGTCCTATACAGATACAGCTTATACTGATACTGCCGCGGCGGATACAGCCTACACGGATACCACAGCGGCGGATACGGCCTACACGGATACCACAGCGGCGGATACGGCCTACACGGATACCACAGCGGCGGATACAACCTATACTGACACTGCGGCACAGACCCAGACCGCTTCTGCCGGCGACGTCGACGCTCTGTATCAGGCATATCTGGTCGCCCAGGACGCGGCGATGACGGCAACTGACGAGGCGGACGCGACAGCGAAGGCCAACGCGGCGATTGAGGCATATAACGCATACCTTGCGGCCTGCAGATCAACTCAGACTGTGGCGGCGGTTGAGGCGTCAGCCCCTGCGGCTGCTGATACCACAACGGCAGATACAACCTACACGGATACCACAGCGGCTGACACAACCTATACTGAAACTGCGGCGGCGGATACAGCCACTGACAGCACCGCGAGTGAGACGGCACAGGATACGTCATACTCTTCAGGTTCAAGTACAGGAGCAGCGGTTGCCAGCTACGCCAGCCAGTTCATCGGCAATCCGTATGTATACGGCGGAACGAGCCTGACAAACGGCGCTGACTGCTCAGGATTCACCATGGCGGTCTACGCGAACTTCGGAGTCAGCCTTCCGCATAACGCGGCAGCACAGAGCGGATGCGGCACTCCGGTTTCCATGAGCGATCTTCAGCCGGGTGATCTGATCTTCTACGGAGACGGCGGAATCGGACATGTAGCAATCTACGCCGGCGGCGGTACGGTTATTCACGCCAGCAACGAGCAGACCGGAATCAAGACCAGCGTGTACAACTACAGGACACCGGTCGCGGCGGTCCGCCTGGTCTGAGGGGCATAGCCGGAAAAAACAGAATATTAGATTATGTGGGAGCGGATCTTCGGATTCGCTCCCGTTATTATTACTCTGCCGGCTGAAGCCATGTATTCAAAGCGGGTGTTTACCTCTCCGCCGGCTGAAGCCATGTATTCAAAGCGGGTGTTTACCTCTCCGTCGGCTGAATTCAAGCATTCAAAACGCCGGTGTCCTAGAAATGTCAGACAAATTCGACATTTCACTTAAACTTCAAAAGTCAAGTGGAAACAGGATTTTTTTCTCACCCGTTTGACTTTTTATCATTTTGTACAAATCGGTCTTCAGGCAGTTGAAGAGTTAGTTTACACTGTGAATCAAAAGTTTTTTGGTGGATAATGTGGATAAATCCGTGAATAAGTCGACTTCACGCTAAAAGCTTATGGGAATGATTGTGGAAAACTTAACTCTCAAAAATGGGAGAAAAGTGTGCTTTAATGTCTCATAAACATTGCCGGTCTCATCTTTTTTGTGAAGAATGACTGATCTGACCACCTGTTCGAATTGGAAATGAATTAGATGTTCGCAAAATTATTAATATTGACAGATAATATAATGATGTTGGGGTCAAAAGTACCTTTTGCCCCCAACTATGATGTACGGATCGCTTCGTTGCTTCGCAACTCCCGCGCTCCTCGGACACTCCGCACTCTCGTAATTTGCTAAAGCAAATTACTGCGTGCTCCGTGCCCGGTGGGTCAACACCCCTTCAGCCTCTGGCAAGCAAGCTTGCCTCGGCTTCAGGGCTTTTGACCTTTACATCATATAATAAAACCCATATTTATTTAGCTTTTGATATGAATCCTATGGTATACTACAAAACGAAATCAAATAATGAACAGCGTTTTGTGCCGTGTATCCGGAAATCGGATACCGGAGCGAAACAGTCAGGACGACAGTTCAAAGACAGAATTTATCAGGAGGATAAAAACATGAAAAAAAGGTTATTGGCAGTCGCTCTCTCAGGCGCGCTGGTTCTCGGCGGAAGCATGAGCGCATTTGCAGCTGATGCGCCGGCAGCTGAGAGCGAAGCGGTTTCTTCAGAGAAAGGAATGAGCGAAGGTGACCTTCAGGCTCTGCTTGGCAGTCTTGCGGGAAGCTCTGACAAAGAGAGCGGTGACCTCAGCGGCCTTCTCAGCATGCTTGGCGGAGAGGACGGGGAGGTTGACCTTGGCGGCCTTGTGAGCTCACTTGGCGGAGAGGAAGGCGA
>DFHY01000040.1:25226-34544 GCA_002371345.1 Lachnospiraceae bacterium UBA3711 | reverse complement strand
TCTTCATCTTGGTGCGGACAAAGGCTGCGCCCTTTCCCGGTTTGACATGCTGGAACTCCAGGACCTGCATGACCTGTCCGTCAATCTCCAGTGTAAGGCCGTTTCTGAAATCACCTGCTGAAATCATATATGAATCCTCCTGCTGAACCTGTTATTTCTTTGTTTATTTTAATATAACACAGAGTCAAATTCAACCCTCACATGACAAGCTGCGCAATCTCAGCCGCGACTTCCCTGAACGGCCTGTGATCATTCTCTATCACAACGTCGGCAGCCTCAAGGTACAAAGGCTCTCTCTGAGCAAGAATACGGGTGATCTTCTCCTCCAGTGTACCCCCGCCCTGCTGAAGTACGGGACGTTTCGTATCCTTTGACAGCCGCATGCTCAGGGTATCGATATCCGCTTTCAGATAGACCACACATCCGGCTTCTCTCAAGAGCGGCCTGTTTTCTTCTCTCAGCGGAAGGCCGCCTCCCACTGACAGGACGAATCTGCCTCCTCTGCCCGCGAGTTTCCGGACGGTCTCAGTCTCAAGGGAGCGGAAATACTGCTCCCCCTTCCCGGCAAAGATCTCACTTATCGTCATTCCCTCGGACTTCTCTATGAGATCATCCGTATCAAGAAACGGAACCTGCAGCAGCTTTGACACCGCCTTTCCCAGGCTGGTCTTGCCCGCACCCATAAAGCCTGTCAGGACGATGTTCCTGCCCTGGTATTCTGATTCTGTATTCATATCATATCTCCATTTCCGCCCTTCTTCATGCTCCCGGCACTGCTGTCATGACATCTCATGTTCATTTGAATATGACTTCGAATGCCTGTACAGCCACAGTATAGGCTTCTCGAGCAGTCTCTTGAGCACGATCTGGATCTCTTCCTTCGGGTGAATCGGCAGCACCATGATTGTCTTCAGCCCCATGAAGCTTCCGCCCCACAGATCCGTGAATATCTGATCGCCGACAACAAGGGTGTTCCCGCGGTTTGTCCCCATCAGCTCCATCGCTTTCCTGTAACCGCCTGACAGCGGCTTGTGAGCCAGTGCCACCGTATGGACACCGATGTCCTTGTTGAACATATCGACCCTGGGGCTCTTGTTGTTTGATACCAGGCAGCATTCGAAGCCGATCTTCTTCAGCCGCGCGAACAGCCTGACGGCTCTCTCATCCGCCGGCGCCCCGTGAGGAACCAGGGTATTGTCCACATCGAAAATGATCCCCCTGAAGCCTTCCTCATACAGCTTCTCGAAGTCTATCCTGTAGGTTGAAGTGATCAGTTCGGATGGAAAAAAAGGATTCTGTCTCAATGTCTGTCTCCTGTAATAGTCCTTAATTGTCTTAACCGCCCTGCACGTTCATCAGGTCGAATATACTGAGCTGATTCGACTCCGGCAGCCCCTCCAGGATGCGGAATTTCACCAGCTTCTCCACTATCGTCTTAGGGCATCCGGTACGCTCCCTGAAATTGTCAAGCGACAGGAACGGACCGTCTTTTACCGCGTCCGTGATAGCGGCGGCAACATTGTCGCCGAGTCCGTCTATCTTGTTGAGGCACGGCATGATCTTCCCCTCAACGATACACATCTTGGTTGCCCGGCAGCGGTTCAGATCTATCTTCATGAACTCATAGCCGCGCGCGTACATCTCCCTGACAACCTTCATCGCCTTGTACTGCTCCTGTTCCTTTGGCTGGATCAGGGACGCGTCCTTGGACTCGTACTCCTCCATATGCCGCTTCAGGGCTTCCGGTCCCATACACATCAGTTCATAGTCAAAACCGGGCGAGCGGATGGAGAAGTACGCTGCATAATAGGCCAGCGGCTCATTTATCTTAAACCACGCAATACGCCAGGCCATCATGACATAGGCTGCCGCGTGAGCCTTCGGGAACATGTATTTAATCTTCTTGCAGGAGGTGATGTACCACTCCGGAACATCATGGGCGCGCATCTCTTCCTCCCACTCCTTGGTCAGGCCCTTGCCTTTTCTGACCTTCTCCATGATGGAGAACGACAGCTCGGGATCCATTCCCTTGCCGATCAGATATATCATGATATCGTCCCTGGTGCATATAGCCGTCGATATCGTACAGGTTCCCGACAGTATAAGGTCCTGCGCATTTCCAAGCCATACATCAGTCCCGTGAGCAAGCCCGGCGATCCTGACAAGGTCAGAGAAATACTTCGGCTTCGTGTCGACAAGCATCTGTATCGCAAAGTCCGTCCCGAACTCAGGTATGCCGAGCGATCCGAGCGGACACCCGCCTATATCTTCCGGTGATATCCCGAGGGCATGCGTATCCTGGAACAGGCTCATCACGCCCTTGTCGTCCAGGGGGACGTCGGTCGCGCTCACGCCTGTAAGGTCCTCAAGCATCCTTATCATCGTCGGGTCATCATGTCCGAGTATGTCGAGCTTCAGCAGGTTGTGATCGATCTTATGATAGTCAAAATGCGTCGTTATAGTATTCTCATCAGTCGGAGGGTGCTGTACCGGCGTGAAAGAGTTGATATCCTCCCCGTACGGCAGAACTATGATGCCGCCCGGATGCTGTCCTGTAGACTTGCGAACGTCCGTTATTCCTTTTGACAGACGCTCTATCTCCGCGCGCCTTCTGTGCTCGCCCTTCTGCTCAAAATACTTTTTTACATATCCGTAGGCGGTCTTCTCAGCGACGCCTGTCACGGTTCCTGCCCTGTAGGTCTGCCCGGCGCCGAAGATAACCTCAGTATACTTGTGCGCCTTCGACTGGTACTCGCCTGAAAAGTTCAGGTCGATATCAGGCTCCTTGTTTCCCTTGAAGCCCAGGAAGGTCTCGAAAGGTATGTCAAAGCCGAGCTTCAGCAGCCTGGTGCCGCACTTGGGGCACATCCTGTCCGGCATGTCACATCCGGCCATTCCGTCGAACTTCCGAACCTGCTCCGAGTCGAAGTCAACGAAATGACACTCCGGGCACAGGTAGTGGGGATGAAGCGAATTGACCTCCGTGATGCCTGCCATATTCGCGACAAAGCTCGATCCGACCGACCCTCTCGAACCAACCAGATAGCCGTCAGCAACGCTCTTCCACACAAGCTTCTGGGCTATGATGTACATAACGGCGAAGCCGTTGGATATGATTGAGTTCAGCTCCCTCTTGAGCCTCTGCTCCACGACATCCGGCAGAACCTCCCCATAGATCTCGTGGGCCTTGTCATAGCACAGTCTTGTCAGCGTCTCGTCTGAATCAGGGATGACAGGAGGACATTTGTCAGGGCGCACCGGACTGAAGCGCTCGATCCTGTCCGCGATCAGGTTGGTGTTGGTGATGACGACCTCTCTCGCCTTCTCCTCGCCCAGATACTCGAACTCATCCAGCATCTCCCTCGTGGTGCGAAGATACAGAGGCGGCTGCTTCTCCCCGTCATCGAAGTCCGCCATCAGGATCTCCCTGTAAATGGCGTCCTCCGGATTGAGGAAATGCACGTCGCAGGTAGCCACTACCGGTTTAGAGTACTGCTCCCCGAGCTGAACAATCCTGCGGTTGTAGTTTTTCAGATCCTCAATGCTCTTCGGCTCATTTTTCAGATTCCCGTTCTTGTCATACTTCGGAACAGTCAGGAACTCATTGTTCCCGAGCGGCTGAATCTCGAGGTAATCATAATAGTCCACCAGCTTTTTCAGCTCGCGGGGAGTCGCGCCCCTCTCTATTGCCTGGAACAGTTCTCCGGCCTCACAGGCCGAGCCGATAATCAGCCCCTCTCTGTGCGCGCTGAGGAAGCTTCTCGGCAGCAGAGGCCTTCCGCCGAACATATAATTCAAGTGAGACTCGGAGACGCAGCGGTAGAGATTCACACGGCCTGTCTCGTTCTGAGCCAGCAGAATTATATGATAGTAATGCAGATGGCGTATCTGCTCCCTGGTAGGAGCACAGGCGGTATTGATCTCATCTATGAATTCAAGCCCCCTGTCCCTGAGCATTGACATAAACTTCAGAAAGATTCCGGCAGTACATTCGGCGTCGTCCACAGCCCGGTGGTGATGGTCCAGTGAGACCCCCAGCGCCTTTGCCACCTGGTCCAGCTTGAACCGTGAAAGATTCGGAAGCAGATTTCTTGCCAGAGTCATAGTATCCGCCGTGGTGAAGTCATGCGGTATACCCAGGCGCTCACAGTTCTCCTCAATAAAACTGATATCGAAAGTGACATTGTGCCCTACCATAACGGCACCGCCGCAGAACTCCAGAAAGCGCGGAAGAATCTCTTCAATGGTACCGGCGTCCATAACCATCGAATCATTGATCGACGTAAGCTGTTCGATCCTGAACGGAATCGGCCGCTTCGGGTTCACGAACTCGGAGAACCGGCCTGTGATCTCACCGTCTTCTATCCTGACGGCGCCGATCTCGATGATGCGGTCGGAAACCGGGGAGAATCCCGTAGTCTCGAGGTCAAAGACGACAAAAGCGTCTGTGAAAGACTGGCCGCTCTTTCCATTAACGACTGCACGTACCTCGTCGTCAACCAGATATGCCTCGCACCCGTATATAACTTTAAAGTCAGAATCTCCCGGAACCGCGTGCCATGCGTCAGGAAGTGCCTGCACTCCGCCATGATCCGTTATGGCTATGGCACTGTGCCCCCAGCCCACAGCGGTCTTAACGATCTCCTTGACATCTGACACGGCGTCCATCTTGCTCATCTTGGTATGGCAGTGAAGCTCCACCCGTTTAACAGGTTCGTCGTCCATACGGTGAGGCCTGAAGTCAGCGATCTTCTTCATGCCGCTGACGCTGCCGATCGCAAGGTCTGAGTCAAAGCGGTCGATGGCCGCGCTGCCCTTTATCTTCAGGAACATACCTGCCCTGACGCCTGACAGCAGTTCTTTGGATTTATCGGTATCAATAAACAGCTTCACGCTTATGGTATCGGTAAAGTCAGAGACGCTCATCAGGACAATAGTCAGATCCCTGCCTGTCCTGGTGTGGATGTCCCTTGTCTCAAGCGACATGACCTGACCGCGTATCACAACGGTTCCTATAGCATCCGTTATGGAAGATATAGATACAGCCTCCTCCTGGAAGTCCCGCCCGTACACGACGTCTGGGTTCCTGGACTGTATCAGTTCTCTGTCAGTAAATGATCCTCTGCCTTTTTTTGTGTAGCGCTTTCTGTTGTTTCTGCCTGCATGCGGCGAGGCGGCGCCTGATCCGGAGGGATCCGCGGAACCTGATTCTGAAGAAGCCTCCTGCCGGCCTGCCGCCTGGTCTGTCTTTGATGAAGAAGCCAGGTCTTCCGATACCGCGGCATCAGACTGATCCGATGAATGGCTTCCGGATACGGAGGCATCAATATACGGGAACCTGGACTCATCCTCCGCGGCATCATATGAATATGAAAGATCCTCCGCGGGAGAACTCTCGCGGAAACGGATGGTGCATTTGAAGTTCAGTCCGAAGCGCTCGGTGAATATCTTGTCGAGTATTCTCTTCAGTTCATCCGCGTGAGACCGGAATATCAGCCTGTCTTCCACCTCTATCACGCAGGTCTCGTCGTCTGAAAACCTGATATCGGCACCGCGGAACATGGTGTACATCCACTGCTGGAATCCCTGAAGCTCATGCAGGATAGAGGATCTGTAGACCCTCATAAGGTTCTTCGGGGTATACTGGCCGGACAGGTGAAAATGCTCGATGATCCTTGTCGACAGTCCCTGCCCCGCGGCGAATTCGTCATCAAAGTTCTTCTCGATCTTCTCAATCTGCCGCTTTGGAATCAGGCGGTCCGCGTCCAGATAGATCTTCAGCTGAGAACTCTTCTCGCTCACGCATACCCGGGTCACGGTAGTGTGTTCGAGAAGGCTTGACAGCTCCTCGTCATCCGTGGCTATAGTCGGAAACGCGTCAAAAAAGGCTTTCGTCATATTACTCCTGCCAATGGTCCAGCTCGTATTTCAGGGTTTTTAGAATCTCATCCTCCGGGACCTTCCGGACGATCTGTCCGCGGCGGATCAGGAGCCCCTCTCCCCGTCCCCCGGCGATACCGATATCGGCCTCCCTGGCCTCCCCCGGTCCGTTAACGACACACCCCATCACAGCCACCTTGATGTTCAGAGGATAGTCTGACACCATCTCCTCCACCTGTGACGAGAGTGAGATCAGGTCAATCTGGGTTCGCCCGCAGGTCGGACATGAGACAACCTCTATTCCTCCCATGCGGAGCTTCAGCGTTCTCAAAATCTGCTTCGCGGAAATAATCTCCTCCTGAGGATCGCCCGTGAGCGAGACCCTGACCGTATCTCCGATCCCTTTAGACAGGATCAGCGCAAGGCCTATCGCGGACTTGATGTTCCCCGCGCGGACGCCCCCCGCCTCGGTTATTCCGACATGCAGAGGATAGTCGCTCTCCATGGCGAATCTCTCGTAGGCCTCGGCGCACATCATGACATCCGAAGACTTGATCGAGACCACCAGGTTGTCATAATTCATATCCTCGATCCGCCGGCATTTTTCAAGAGCACTCTCCACGAGTCCGTCGGCCGTAACGCCGTTGTACTTATTCAGCAGCTCCTTCTCCAACGAGCCCGAGTTGACACCGACCCTGATCGGTACGTCTCTCTCCCTCGCGGCGTCGACTACGGCACGCACCCTCTCATCTGAGCCTATATTGCCCGGATTGATACGGATCTTGTCAGCGCCGTTCTCTATGGCGGCAACCGCGAGCCTGTAATCGAAGTGAATGTCCGCTATCAGCGGTATATGAATCCTGCTTCGTATCTCCCGAAGAGCCCCGGCCGCCTCCATCGTCGGCACCGTGCATCTGATCAGTTCGCACCCGGCCTTTTCAAGAGCGAGAATCTGCGCGACGGTAGCCTCCACATCCTCCGTCCTCGTGTTGGTCATAGACTGGATCCTGACAGGACTGCCTCCTCCGATTACGCAGCCTCCGATATTGACTTTCCTGGTATGCTCTCTTGTTGTCATTGTATCAACGTCTCCTCAGTTTATTGGCTGTGCCGGGGTAAATGTGCGGCTCCTGATCGGGTCATGGGCGCTTCCCGCGGCCTCCAGCGCTTCCTTCATAAGTGCAGCCTGGGCTCCGATCCTGGCCTTCCCTCTCAGGTCAACCTTCTCATAGATGTTGTCCGCGTTGAGAACATGTGCCTTGAGCGTATCCGCCATCTGTACGTCAAGGATATGGCAGGCGCTGGCCTTGCAGTCCTCGTCCTCAAGCGGGAACAGTATCTCGACACGGCGGTCAAGATTTCTCGGCATCCAGTCGGCTGAGCCCATATATACCTCCTCGTTTCCGCCGTTCGCAAAGCGGAATATCCTGGCGTGCTCGAGGAAGGTTCCGACTATGGATCTCACGGTGATGTTTTCCGACACTCCGGGGATACCGACCTTCAGGCAGCAGATGCCGCGTATTATCAGATCGATTTTGACGCCCGCCGCTGACGCCTCATAGAGCTTTGCGATTATATCCCTGTCGCACAGTGAGTTCATTTTCACTGTAATGTGAGCGGCCTCGTTGTTCCTCGCGTGCTGTATCTCCCTGTCGATCAGCGTGACAAATGCGTCCCGCAGCCAGATTGGCGCCAGATGAAGCCGGTTCCACTGCCTCGGTTCACTGTAGCCTGACAGCATATTGAACACCGCTGTCGCGTCCTCCCCGTAAGGCTCCCTGCAGGTCATGATGCCGCAGTCCGTATACAGCTTTGCCGTGGAATCGTTGTAGTTGCCGGTCGCCAGATGGACGTAGCGGCGTATTCCGTCGTCTTCTCTCCTCACCACCAGCGCGATCTTGCTGTGTGTCTTAAGCCCTACAAGACCGTATATGACATGGCAGCCCGCCTTCTCCAGCATCTCCGCCCACTGGATATTGTTCTCCTCGTCGAAACGCGCCTTCAGCTCGACAAGCGCCGTCACCTGCTTCCCGTTCTCGGCGGCCTGTGCCAGCGCCGCTACGATCGGTGAGTGCCCTGACACGCGGTACAGGGTTATCTTGATGGCAAGCACGTCAGGATCAGATGCCGCCGTCTTAATCAGATCTACGACAGGATCAAAGGTCTGATACGGGTGTGACAGGAAGATATCCTTCCTCCTGATCGCCGAGAACAGGTCATCGCCCTGCGCCTGCATAAGCGCAGGATTGGGCTGCGGTGTCCACGGCTTGTCCTTGTATTCAGAAGAACCGGGCAGCGAGTACAGCTTCATAAGGTAAGTGAGATCCAGAGGTCCTGATATCGGATACATCTCGCCCTCATTGACATCGAACTCGCGGCGGAGGATCTTCAGAAGCTTCGGATTCATGGAATCCTCATACTCGAAGCGTATCACCTCGCCCCACTGCCGCTGTTTCAGCTTACTCTGGATCTCCACCAGAAGATCATCCGATTCATCCTCGTCCAGCTCCATATCCGCGTTTCTGGTGATGCGGTACGCATGGGCGCAGGCAACATCATATCCCGAGAACAGCTTATCAAGATTCGCCTTGATGAGATCCTCCAGGAGGACTCCCGCCATCTTCCCGTCATCGCCGTCAGGGATCCTTATGACACGGGGAAGAACGGTGGGAACCTGAACCGTCGCGAACATCGTTCCCTTCTTCAGAGTTTTATCCTTTGAAATCTTGTCCGCTATCTTCTCCCCGTTCTTCTCGAGATTCTTCATCAGGGTCATACCGGCAGAGTTCTTCTCACCCTCTCCTTTACGCCTGGAGATCAGGGCTCCTATATTCAGCGACTTGTTCCTGATCAGCGGAAATGGCCTGGATGCATCGACAGCAGTCGGCGTAAGGACCGGATAGACAGTCTCCTCGAAAAATGTCTTCAGATAATCCCTCTGCTCTATGCTGAGAGCGTCAGGATTCATCACCAGATCATAGCCTTCATTACGAAGAGCAGGAATCAGTGATCGCGACAGAGTCGAATACTGACGGTCTATGAGGGCATGACACTTCTGCTCTACCTTTTCAAGCTGCTCCTGTGCTTTCAGGCCTGACAGATCGGGTTTTTCAACCTTCGCGTGAACCATGTCCATAATTGACGCCACACGTACCATGAAAAACTCGTCGAGGTTTGAGGCAGTGATAGACAGAAACTTCAGACGCTCAAACAGAGGATTCGTCTTGTCCCTTGCCTCATCCAGAATGCGGTAGTTGAAATCGAGCCAGCTGAGCTCACGGTTTGTATAGTACGCCGGATTATAGAAGTCAGGTTTCACCTGCGCAGCAGCTTTTGCCATAGAGGCCTTCGCCGATTCCTTTGCCGCGGCCTTTACGGCAGTCTTTGCCGCGGTTTTTACCGTGTTCTTTGCAACGGCTTTTACCGTGTTCTTTGCCG
>DFHY01000040.1:0-25173 GCA_002371345.1 Lachnospiraceae bacterium UBA3711 | reverse complement strand
TCTTTGCCGCGGCTTTTACGATATGCTTCGCCGCAGTCTTATCGGCAGCGTTTTTGGGAGTATTTTTATCAGATGAACTTTTCGCCATAACTATTCCTCTCTCACATCGCCGACTTCTTCTGACGCAGAACCGGCTTCAGGTTGAACACTTCCTCGAACAGGGAATCCCCGCTCTCAAGAGCGCCCCTCTCAAGAGTCAGGTCATCATTGCTCTGAGTCGACAGTATCAGCTCTTTGCCCTTAACGGACACATTTACATCGGTAATCCTCTGATTATGAGACCTGTCAAGCGCGTTTGCCGCCCTCAGAATCGCTGTAAGCTTCGCGATCACCAGATATTCCTCACGGCTAACGGAGCTCACCGCCGCAAGAGCGTCATAATACTTGAATGAGGCCGTATTGAACCGCACGATATTGGCCACGATCTGCCTCTCGGCGTGTGACAGACCTATGATCTCAGTAGCCATAAGTATATTATAGGCGCAGTCGGACACATCCGTGAGGGATATATACTTTCCGCAATTGTGAAGGATCGCGGATATCTGCAGCAGAAGCCGCTGGCGTCTGCCAAGCATATGAACCTTCCTGGTCTTGTCGAATATCGTCAGGCTCAGATATTCGACATTACGTATATGCGCCTGATTGGACTTGTAACGCTTTGCTATATTTCTGGCCGCCGCTATGATATCCTCGTCAAATGCGTGCGGGGATGAAACAGCCTTGTTCTCCACCGCATAGTCATACGCAAGCCCGTCACCGATCGATATCTCCGGCACCCATACGCTCTCCGACTCGAAATGCTCCAGCAGGAAGAGGCAGATGACGGCCGACGGCGCGACAAACATCGAAAACTCAGCCGGAATCGAACAGCTCCTGGCTATCTGGTCAGGCATCATTGACACAACCCGGCCGCAGGCCTCAGACAGCTCCTGCCTGGTTATGATAAGGCTCTCCCTCTGCGGATAGAGTGAACGGAACAGAAGCTGGAGTTCCTTATTCGTCGCGATCAGGGTGCTTATCTGGCGGTCCTTCCGGTAGAGCTTCTCAAACCCCGCTATCTCGTGAGCCAGCAGCTCCCTGAGGAGTTTTTCAAAATGCTCATTGTTCTTTGCCAGCGGATAGATCCTGTTTCGTGTAGTGATCCTTCCGATCCTGATATTCTGTGTGGTTATCAGCTTGTCCTTGTCGAAAACCGATATCTGAAGAGAGCTTCCGCCAATATTGACGATGGCCGTCCCCTTCTTGATCACCTTTTCAAATGACTGCGCCTGAGCCGCGATCGACTTGTAATCAAGAAATCTCTGCTCGGAGTTTGACAATATCGTCAGCTCCAGGCCCGTCTTCTGCTCTATATAATCCTTTGTGATGAGCGCCGTCCTGATCTCCCTGAGCGCGCTCGTGCCCACCATCCGGTAACTGTCGACATGGTAGCCCTCCATTATCGAACGGTATTCTGTGAGCGTCTCTATAAGCCTCTCCACATTTGCCGTTGAGAGAGTGCCGCGCTCGTACGCGTCATTTCCGAGGTCTATCCTGCAGCTCAGGCAGTCAAACAGATGAAAACCCTTCCTGCCGGAGACCTCATAGAGCTTCATCTCAGTCTCGGTCGAGCCGATCATGATAGAAGCAAATATTTTCACAGCCATTTATTCTCCCTCCATAGTTCCGATCAGATGATCGATGAACTGCTTCGCGCTTCTGCCGCTGCGCCCTCCGTGGCTGAGCTCCCATGCGTTGGCCTCCTCATAGAGCCTGTCCTCATCAATATCGAGGCCCTCCCTCTGTGAGATACCCTTGAGAATCCGGTTGAACTCCTTTCTCGAAGGTGCGCCGAAATAGATCGTAACGCCAAACCTGTAAGAGAGTGACAGCTTCTCCTGCACTGTATCCGAGGTGTGCATGTCTGAGCGGATATCCCCCTCCTTGTCCGCGTAATTCTCACGGACAAGATGCCGCCTGTTGCTTGTCGCGTAGATCAGCACATTTTCCGGCTTCTTCTCAAGGCCTCCCTCGATAACCGCCTTCAGATACTTGTAATCTGTCTCAAATTCCTCAAATGACAGGTCATCCATATAGATGATAAACCGGTAGTTCCTGTTCTTGATCTGCGCGAGGATATTCACCAGGTCACGGAACTGGTGCTTATACACCTCTATGATCCTGAGACCCTCGGAATAATACTCATTCAGGATCCCCTTGATCGAGGATGACTTGCCTGTACCCGCGTCGCCGAACAGCAGGCAGTTGTTTGCCCGCCTGCCGGCAAGGAAAGCTTCCGTATTCTCTCGAAGCTTCTTCTTCTGGATATCGCACCCGATCAGGTCATCCAGCCTGAAATGCGCTATGTTTGTGATAGGCACTATCACGGTCTGGTCATTTTCGTCGTGAATGATCCTGAAGGCCTTGTGAAGCCCGAACTTCCCGCATCCGAAGTCTCTGTAGAACTCATCGACATGACTCTTGAAGCGCTCAGTGTCGGGGCTGGAGGCGAGCTTCCTGCTGAGGTCCTCGATCCTGTCCCTGATCCTGCGGCTTGCCAGCCTTCTGTCGTCTCCTCCGAATTCATAGTCGGCAGCCATCGGATAAATGGATACTCCCAGATACTTCTCGATGTCCGAGAAATCATACGAGAAAAGCTCCCTGAATATATCGAAGTCATGCATAGCTATCGGGTTCAGGCCTCCGGGCACATTGTCCCTTATCTCGTGGGCCCGGGAATAGGCGTTCTCATGATAAACCAGATAGTAGGTCAGCCATGTGTGCCACACATTTCCGGAAAACCCGTAATTCTGAGCGATATCGATCATCTCCTGCATAAGCCCGCAGTACGACCTGACGCGCTCCGAGCGGCCCGGCTCCTCTGCCGGACAGCTCCGAACCTCCTTCTGAAGACGGGCGATCTCTCCGAGCACCTGGTCTTCCCGGCTGCGGTACAATACCAGTTCGTCAATTCTTTGCATCTTGGCTTCCTCAATCCTTCAGTAGTTCCCCAGTATCTTCATGTTAATAGCCTCCTGACGGATGCCTCTCAGGGCACTTCTTACAGAGGCTTCGTTCAGATTGCCCTCAAAGTCAATGAAGAACCGGTACTCCCAGTTGCGTCCCGGAATCGGGCGGGACTCTATGTGGGTCATGTTCACATCATTGTAAATGAAGTTCGACAAAATATTATACAGTGTTCCGGAGGAATGCGGGAGTTCAAAACAGATAGAGATCTTCCGCGCTCCTTTCACAAAGATCCGCTGGTTTGTAACAATCATGAACCTCGTCTCATTTGCGTCCATGTCGTTTACATGTTCCTGAAGGATATCAAGGCCGAAGAGTTCCGCCGCGAACCGGCTTGCTATCGCCGCCTCCTCCTTCCTGTTGTCATCGGACACCTTCCTGGCGGCCATCGCCGTATTGTCGAAGGCAACCGCCCTCCAGTCAGGATGGCGGACGAACAGGCTGTCGCACTGACTCAGAGCCTGCGGATGAGAGTAGACGAGCTTCACGTCATCTATGCTGCTTCCTCTTGGAGCCATCAGCATATGCTCCACCGGGATTATCTGCTCGGCGACGATATAGTTCTCGAAGTCCACGAGCAGATCGAAGTTGTCGGCCACTATTCCCGCGGTAGTATTCTCGATAGGAAGGACAGCGTAATCCGCTGAGCCGTCCGCTATAGCCTCCATCGCATCGCGGAACTTCTTCACATGGAAAGAATCGGTGCCGCTGCCGAAATATGCCTGGAGAGCCGCGTGGCTGTAGGCTCCCTCAACGCCCTGGTACACCACGCGGATGTTCTCGCGGTCCAGGTCATCCACTTCGATAAAAGGCGTACGCCCCGGCTCTCTGCCGCTCTCAAGGATAGCATACTGTCTGCGGCGGCTCATGCCCATTATCTGGCTGAACAGCTCTCCGATGCCTCTCTTGTTGAATTCTCCGTGAGCCAGCTCACGAACCGCGGCTATCTTGGCCGCCTCGCGCTCTTTATCATATACCTTCCTGTCCGTATGCGCCTTAACTCTCGCGATATCCTCCGATATCTCCATACGTTCCTCAAACAGACGGACGATCTCGCGGTCAACCGAATCTATCTTTTCTCTGAGCGGCCGAAGGTCCCACACCTGCTCCTCTCCCGGCGCGGATCCGCAGCTGCCCGCATTTCCGCAGGACACGCCGTCTGTCTTCAGCAGTTCTTTATTCCCTGTATCTGCTCCCTTTTCTTTCATTCGTCCCAGCCTTCCATAAAACGGTAATGCACCATAACGCGCCGCGCCACCTGCCCTTCTTCAAGCTTCAGATCCTCTATGTCCGAGACATGAGGCATCACCGGACTGTCCTCCTGAAGTTCCAGGTCAATCCAGTTATAGGCTGCAAGACGGGCGTCCTCCAGGGCCTCATGGAGATTCGCCCCCTCGCATCTGCACATCTCAAGATCCGGGAACTCTCCCTCCCAGGATCCGTCATCTCTCCTGGTCAAAATGACCGGATATATAAAAGTCATAATAATCTCCATTCCTCCGCCATTTACCTGCGGCACGAACAGCTGTGCTCCGCGCCGGTTCTCCCGTCTTAAACGGCGGTAAACCGTTCACCGGCAGTGCGCGCCGCTGTCTGTGAAATGCAGTCATTCAGAAATCATACCTTGACAGTATACCATAAGCAACGAGCCAAAGGGGCATTAATACCATGATTTCAATGATGTTTCACCGGATTTGGGTTGCGCATGGCTGAAAATTCATGTAAACTGTTGCAGATGTTAACGGTTCGGGAAGTACATACTCCTGAACCCGAGACGGCAGCAGAAAGACATACCAGATTTTTTGCAGGAGGAGCCCATGAGACACTGCATGAGTCCTCTGGATTTCTCGGTTGAAGAGCTTGACCAGATGATGGATCTGGCAGCCAGGATTGAGAAAGACCCGGAGGCATACGCTCACGTTTGCGACGGAAAAAAGATAGCCACATTATTCTATGAGCCAAGTACCCGCACCCGATTAAGCTTCGAAGCCGCGATGCTGAATCTCGGGGGCAAGGTAATTGGCTTTTCTTCTGCCCAGTCAAGCTCCGCGTCAAAGGGAGAAAGTGTCGCGGATACCATACGGGTCATCTCGTGTTTCGCGGATATTGCCGCTATAAGACACCCGAAGGAGGGAGCGCCATATGTAGCTTCACTCCACTCGTCAATCCCCGTGATCAACGCCGGCGACGGCGGACACCAGCATCCGACCCAGACTCTGACCGACATGACAACCATAAAGCAGATAAAAGGGCGTCTCGACAATCTGACCATCGGACTGTGCGGCGACCTCAAGTTCGGACGGACCGTACACTCTCTGATCTCCTCGCTTGTCCGTTATCCCGGGATCAGATTCGTCCTCATATCGCCTGAGGAGCTGAGGATACCTGATTACGTCAGAGAGGATGTTCTGAAGAAAAACAACGTCCCCTTTGAGGAGGTCATACGTCTTGAGGACGCGATGCCCGATCTCGACGTCCTGTATATGACCCGAGTCCAGCGCGAACGTTTCTTCAATGAGGAAGATTATGTCCGCATGAAGGACTTCTACATACTGGATGCCGAGAAGATGAAGCTGGCCCGTGAGGACTGCACCGTCCTGCATCCGCTTCCCAGGGTAAATGAGATATCCGTCGATGTCGACAGCGATCCCCGCGCCTGCTATTTCCGCCAGGTGCAGTACGGCGTCTATATCCGCATGGCGCTGATAATGACGCTTCTGGAGGTGACACTATGAGACAGGAACATATGCTGAATATCGGAGGACTGCACGAAGGAGTTGTCCTCGACCACATCCCGGCCGGGAAGGCCATGGACATCTACAAGAGGCTTAAGCTCGACAAGCTTGACTGCCAGGTGGCGATGATCATGCACGCGCGCTCAAGCAAGATGGGTCAGAAGGATATCATTAAAGTTGAAGCGCCGCTTGAACTTCTCAATCTTGACGCTCTCGGATTCATCGACCATACCATCACGGTGAACATCATCAAGGACGACAAGATCTTCGAGAAACGTAAGCTCAAACTTCCGAGGAAGCTCATCAACGTGATTCACTGCAAGAATCCGCGCTGCATCACTTCCATAGAGCAGGGACTCGATCACGTCTTCTATCTCGCCGATGAGGAGAAGGAGATCTACCGCTGCGTCTACTGCGAGGAGAAGTATCACGCAAAGATCAGGCACAGCTGAGGCACGCATAAGCAGCCGGCATAAATGCCTTCCATGCATATAGTGATGTTGGGGTCAAAAGTACCTTTTGCCCCCAACTATGATGCACGGGAGTCCCGATACAGGGTTTCCCGTGCATGAAGCAATCAATCAAATGACCATAGTGCCACCGGGCGCTCAGCGCTCACGATCCGCCCGGTCAGGTATGAATCATCGGTACGCTCAGGCAGCGCCTCCAAGATACGCCTGCTTGACCTTCGGATCATTGGCAAGGTCTGACGCCCTGCCCTCCATGGTTATGGAGCCGGTCTCTATTACATATCCGCGGCTGGCGATATTCAGCGCCATCTTCGCGTTCTGCTCGACCAGAAGGACCGTAACGCCGCTCTCATTTACACGCACTATCGTTCGGAATATCTCCTTGACCAGCAGCGGTGACAGTCCCATCGACGGCTCATCCAGAAGGAGCATCTTCGGCTTCGACATCAGCGCCCTGCCCATGGCCAGCATCTGCTGCTCGCCTCCGGAGAGTGTTCCGGCAAGCTGATTCCTTCTCTCCTTCAGCCGCGGAAGCATGTCAAACACCATGTCAAAGTCGTTCTGGACCGCAGCCTTTCCGTCTTTTCTTGAATAAGCGCCAAGCTCAAGATTCTCCTGGACAGTGAGTCCGGAGAATACGCGTCTTCCCTCGGGGCACTGGGCAAGTCCGAGCGTCACTATCTTATAGGCGTCCATCTTCGAGATCACGTGACCGTCATAGGTTATGGATCCGCCGCGTGACCTCAGAAGTCCCGATATCGTGTGCATGGTGGTCGTCTTGCCGGCTCCGTTTGCGCCGATCATTGTAACGATCTCTCCTTCGTTGACATACAGAGACAGATCCTTGATCGCGTGGATAGATCCGTAAAACACGTTCAGATTGTCCACTCTCAGTAATTCACCCATCAGTCGTCGTCACCTCCCAGATATGCAGCGATAACACGCGGATCATTGCTGACCGATTCAGGATCACCATGCGCGATGATCTTTCCGTACTCAAGAACAGTGATCTCCTCACAGATTCCCATGACGAACTTCATGTCATGCTCAATAAGGAGAATCGCGATATTGAAGTCATCCCTGACCTTGCGCACGGTCTCGCGCAGCTCCAGCGTCTCATTCGGGTTCATGCCGGCCGCCGGCTCATCCAACAGCAGAAGCTTCGGATCAGACGCGAGCGCACGGCAGATCTCCAGCTTTCTCTGCTCACCGTATGGAAGCTGCGAAGCCACATAATCCGCCTTGTCGGCGATGCCGAACACATCCAGCAGGTCCATGGCCTTCTTGTCCATCTGCCGCTCTCTGTCGCGGAACACCCCGTCCCGGAATATGCCGTGCCACATGCTGTATGTGACCCTGTTGTGCATGCCGACCTTGACATTGTCAAGTACCGACATACCCTTGAACAGCCGGATATTCTGAAATGTCCTGGCTATGCCTGCCTTTGAGATGAATTCCGGGCTCTTCCCGGTTATATCCACGCCGTCGAGGACGATATTGCCCTGACTTGGCACATACATGCCGGTAAGCATGTTGAACGCCGTCGTCTTGCCCGCTCCGTTCGGCCCGATGAGTCCGTAGAGATGCCCGCTCTCGATCTCCAGTTCAAATCCCGAGACCGCCTGCAGTCCTCCGAAGGAGATTCCGAGATTAGTCACTTCCAGAAGTGCCATATTACTCATCCTCCTTTCCCTGCTTCTTAGCCTCGAAGAATTCCGTGTCCGCCTTCTCTCCGCCTTCAGGCTCCTGCGCGTTCTTTCCCCTGATCTTCGCTGTCAGTCTCTGGCGCAGCTGCACGAAGGCAGGCGCCTGATTGAACAGCATTATTACAATCAGTACTATCGAATAGATGAACATGCGGTACTGGCTGAAATTACGCAGAAGCTCCGGCAGGAACGTCAGCAGGGCAGCCGCTATTATCGAACCGGGGACATTTCCCATGCCGCCAAGAACAACCATAACCAGTACATTGATGGACAGGTTGTAGTCGTACTTCTTGAAATCAAGCGTTGACAGGTTCAGCACATATATCACGCCCGCCAGTCCCGCGAAGACCGCGCTTGATATGAATGCCATGAGCTTATAGCGGGTGAGGTTGATTCCTATTGACTTCGCCGCGATCTCGTCGTCACGGATAGCTGTGATAGCGCGTCCCGCCCTCGAATTCATCAGGTTCAGCACGAACGCTACTGTCAGGATCAGCAGAACGATGCCGACAGTGAAGCTGACCATCATATCCGGAGATATCTTGTTGATGCCGGATATAGGCTGCGCGCCCTTGATAAGAGGCTTGGCGCCCGGCTCAAGCCGGAATGACCCCTGGTCAAACGCCAGGTGGATTCCTGCTGAGTCAACTCCCAGATATGTGGTGCTGAGAACATTCTTCAGTATCTGGCAGAACGCGAGTGTTACGATCGCCAGATAGTCGCCGGAGAATCGAAGAACCGGAACTCCGACGATCACTCCGAACAGTCCCGCTGCCGCGGCTCCGATGACGAGCGTGATAATAACGCGAAGCACCTGAGGCATATTGAGCCCGGCACTGTTGTAGAACACGACTCCGGCCGTAGCTCCGGCCAGCATGAAGGCCGCGTGTCCAAGCGACAGCTCGCCGAGAAATCCGACGACCAGATTCAGTGAAACCGCCATGATCGCGTATGCGCATATGGGGATGAGCAGTCCGAGCATCTTGCTGGACAGCATATTCATGTGTCCCAGAATCTCAACCACGGCCCAGAATACCAGGATAAGCGCAAATGAGAATATGTAGGTTCTTGTACTCTTCTTTCGATTGTTTCCGCCCTTTTTCGCCATACGTCCCACCTCACACTTTCACTGCCGTCTTCTTGCCCAGAAGTCCGGTAGGCTTCACAAGCAGAACAATGATCAGCACCAGGAATACGATAGCGTCAGAGAGCTGAGTGGAAATGTAAGCCTTTGACAGGTTCTCTATCACACCCAGAAGAACTCCGCCGAGGAAAGCTCCCGGAATCGAACCGATTCCGCCGAAAACAGCCGCGACGAAAGCCTTGATGCCCGGCATCGCGCCGGTAGTCGGAATCAGTGTCGGGTAGGAGCTCAGAAGAAGCGCTCCCGCTATAGCCGCAAGTCCCGAGCCGATAGCGAAGGTCAGTGAGATAATACCATTGACATTGATCCCCATAAGCTGAGCCGCGCCGCGGTCCTCGGAGACTGCCTTCATGGCATGTCCGATCCTGGTCTTGTTTACGAACCAGATCAGGATAATCATGATGATCACACTGACAAGAATCGTGACAATAGTCTCAGCGGGAATGCTGAGCTGTCCGCCGGCTATAGTAATCGGATCCATCGATATGATCGAGGTGAAGGACTTAGGGTCTGACTTCCACAGAAGCATAGCCGAGTTCTGCAGCAGGAAGCTGACGCCTATCGCCGTAATCAGAACCGCAAGTGAAGGCGCGGACCTGAGCGGACGGTAAGCAACCCTCTCAATGGTTATGCCAAGCAGTGTACAGACCGCCATGGCAAACAGAACCGCCAGGAGCGGGTTCCATCCCCTTGAACAGAATGTGAAGTAAACCATATATCCGCCTACCATGATGACATCACCATGCGCGAAATTCAGCATCTTGGCAATACCATATACCATCGTGTAGCCAAGCGCGATCAGGGCATAGACGGATCCCAGCGATATACCGCTGATCAGATAGCCCAGAAACTGCATACTCTCTCCTCCAAACACCTCATTGGTCTAAAGTACAAAGGGGCTGACAAATGCAGCCCCTTTGCCGCGGTGTTTTCACCGCAGCCCGGCTTTACCGGGCGAATGAATAACCGTTTTCAATCAGTCAAGGCCGACATATTCGCCGTTCTCAATGATCATTCCGCGCGGAGCCTTGGAAACGGCGCCGCTGGCATCCCATGTCATGCCTTCACCGGTAAGACCGTCATAAGAGAACTCTCCGCCGGTAAGGACAGCCTTCACAGCCTCGCAGACCTCGGAAGCATCCATGTCGGAGGTAACTCCGGCCTCTTCGCAGGCCGCGTACAGAACCTGAACGACATCATAGCCGTCAGCGGCGAACTGGTTCGGAACATCTCCGCCGGTCTTTTCGGCATACTTCGCGACGAAGTCCTTAGTCTTCTCATCATCCGCGTCGGCTACGAACGGGGTAAGCAGCATAACGCCCTCTGCCAGAGAGGTGTCGAAGCCCTCGACGGTAAGCAGGCCGTCAAGACCGTCGCATCCGAAGAACTTCGGCTCATATCCCATCTTGTCGGCAGCGATAAGCACCTGGCTCGCCGGAGTGTAGTAAATCGGGAGGAAGATCAGATCCGCGCCGGCGTTCTGGCAGGACTGTACCTGAGTGGTAAGGTCGGTGGAGTTGTCGTCGGTGAAAGCTTCCTCAGCGACAACCTCAAGACCTACAGCCTCGGCCTCGGCGATGAATGTTGAATAGATACCAGAAGAATACGCGTCGGCCGAATTGTAGATGACGCCGATCTTCTCGCCGAGCTTCTGCTCGGAAATGTAGTCGGCGGAAGCGGAACCCTGATTGGGATCCGTGAAGCATACCTGGAATACATTGTCCCCGAGATCGATGACATCCTGAGACGACGCGGACGGTGTCAGCAGAAGCATGTTGTCGTTAAGAGCCTCCGCTCCGACAGCCAGGCACGGGCTGGTGGTGACGGTTCCGCCGAGAAGCTGCATGCCCCAGTCCTTCAGCGTGTTGTACGCGTTGACACTCTTCTCGGGATCATGCTCGTCATCCTCAAACTGGAGCTCGAACTGAAGATCCGGATTGGTCGCGTTCACATCCTCGACAGCGATCTCCATACCGTTCTTAACATTGTTGCCATAGATCGCGGCTGCTCCGGTGATCGGTCCGATACCGCCGATCTTAATTGTCTCTGCCGCGCAGGCACTCATAACGAAGCTCGCCGCAAGGACACCTGTCACAGCTGCTGTGATTAATTTCTTCATAATACTACCTCCTCCTGTAACTGTTGTAAAAAACACGTTGCAGGTATTGTAACATTAAGTTTTTCTTTATTCAATCACGAATATGCCGAATAACACTAATTATTTCGGCATTTTTTGGATTATCCGTTAAATTCAACACTTGTTTGAGTATATGTCTTCCAATCATATCCGGAAAACGGGCTTTCCTCCTCTTTCTGATTAATAATTATGCTTTTAAGCCTGAAGCAGAAAGCCGTTATATCTGTTCCCGCCTTCTTCACGCCGGAAGGTATTTCAAGATTCTGAAGTGAACAGAAGCAGAAAACAGAATCTCCTATCTCCTCGAGCGTACCGGGAAGCTTTATGCCGGTCAGACTCTGGCAGTCATAGAACGCCTTATCCCCTATGCTCACGATCCCGTCAGATATATTGACAGATCTAAGGTTTTTTCCTGAGAACAGCCCGTCAGACAGCTTCGTTATCTCAAGAACATCATCCCCGTCTCTGACATAATGAGGGATCGTGATATTCTCAGACGTAAAGTCGAGCGCCAGGCCGCTCACGGGATCTCTGAGGGGCTTCAACAGAAGCTCCGGAGTCAGTGTGACATTGTGCCTGAACGGTGTGACTTCAAATGACATGCCGCCGTCCTCCGGCACAGGATCAGTCAGTGAATTTTCCATATTACAGGATATAAGCTTCCATCCACCTGAGCTTTTTTCCGTGACTTCCCACTGTGTTCCCTCCGGCAGAGAGAATACAGCCTGCTCCCCTCCCCTGAGAGTAAAGAGTCCCTGAGCGTCCGTGGCCGAGCTGTCTTTGATTTCCATCGAAGCGCTGTCCCGTACTGTATACGGAATAAACTGTCCCGGATATGCGGCGCCTCCGATTCTCTGCACAAGCTTCAGTGAAAAGCTGCGGCTGCTGTCCGTGTCGGTCTGCTTCTCTATCACAATTGTATGCATGTCATTTTCGTTTATGAATGTATTGCCTTCACATCCTGCCAGCATTCCGAACGCAGGGTCTGACAGTTCCCTCACCTCACGTATCCTCATATCTCCGTCACATGCCTCATGTTCACTGTAATACAGCTGTGTCTTTACTCTGCCGTCACAGACAGCGACCGGAAGAATCGGATATTCCTCCATGTATTCCTGATCAGATGAGGGAAGCTTCCTGAGACGTATGATGCCGTCACTGCCTGTCGTCTTCATTCCGCCTGATGACGGTATACCTTTAGATATCTGTATCCAGCTTACCCCGCCAGCCGGACGCCACTCCCCGGCTTCAAATATTTCAAGGCACAGGACAAGCAGAGCGCCGTCCGGGACCCTGTTCCACCCGCTCTTCCCCTGAAGATAGGCTTTGCGCACCAGAAGCTCTTCAGAAGTGCAGACCGAATGGATCTCATTGGTAAATACAACCTCTCTAACGCCGTCTGACGGATCCCCGCCGGCGGCAATTCCCGTCCCGGGCTCTGTGCACAGTATGGAATACACGACCCCGTCTCCTGTTATCACTCCGGAATCAAGCTCAGAAGCGCGCCAGCGTGTTCCTGAAGGAACGCCCGATATTATGACAGTCTGGCTTCCGGTCAGACATATCTTTCCATCTGAAAGCTCACACCTGAGCAGCGAGCCGTCACTGGCGTCGGCCACATTGACACAGCCTGTCATCGGCGCATATCCGCTATTATCGTTCCCTGTTTCGATAAGGATAACAGCCCTCATACATGAAGCCGCTCCTTTTGCGTTCTCCGCCTCCAGATATTCCCGCGCCGCGTCATCTCCCGGCGCATATGTAAACCTCTTGCGGATCATTCCCTGGCACTGCTCCCCATTGATAAACAGCGCATGTGAAGTATCCGCCCCTCCATCACCGAGTCTCCCCTCCTGGGGCATGCCGTCAGGCGGATATGCCTGAGGGCAGTCAGGATCCGGATACTCGGTTACTCTCCATCCGCATCCCTCGGTATCCAGGTCTGTGAATAACGCGCTCATGCCTGCCGCCAGGGTAAAGCATCCGTTTTCATCTGTTAAGAGTTCTTCTCCTTCAGATGTGGTGAAGGGGGCCCGGACGCGCGGAACCATAGTCCCGCTGCCGTCCTGCGTCTCCAGCCTGAACCTGAATACCTTACCCGGCATGTCAGGGCCGGCTTCGGAATCATCCGGGATATCCGGACTGAAGCAGAAGAAAAAGCCGTCCTTTACCGCCTGTGACATATTCCACAGCAACAATGATACCTGTGAATACCCGCTGTAGCTTCTGGCCTCTCCTGCGGCAATCGTTCCACTAAACGAATCGACTATCTGCCCGTTGTTCATCACGAGTATTCGCTCCGGCCCGGTGAGCTTCACCTGATCCGGGAAGGAGACCGTGAACCCGGCCATATCCGGATCAGAGCATGAGAACAGTTCTACGGAGCTTGTCTTCGGCCTGAATATCCCGGGATATCCCGGCGTACATACGGTCGTCATATTCCTGTGGGTACCGGACATAACGGCCTTGGAGACCTCAAGGCTCCTAAGCTTCCATGTATTCTGTACATTTATATACTTCCGGCTGCCAAGAAGGGGCATTTTGACAGATACAATTCCTCCGTTCACAGCCTCATAGTTCCCGGGCAAGTCAGTCTCCTGGACCACATATGTCCCGAGCGCTTCAAGGTGTTTCAATACCACATCCTTCCCCGCGCAGGGCAGGCGGAAGCATCCGTGCTCATCGGTGCAGAACTCTTCTCCTTCCATTACACCCATAACTCCGGAGCACACAGATGCGGACATTTCGGGGTTGTCAGGATCAAAAGACGACGCAGGAGTACCGCCGTTCATTTTCCAGAGTCTGAAAGAGAAGGATTCTCCGCACACGGATATATCCCTGTGCAGCACCTCCTTTCTCAGCACCAGTTCCTTCCATCTCCACGCGTTCTCAAGAGTGACGACGCAGCTGTCATCCGGAAGAATGCCGCTCTTCTCCACAGTTACCGCGGCATAATTGCTGCCCGAGCCCGTACATGACTCATCCTCCGCGGCCTCGAAAGAGCATCCGGCCGGTCCCGGATGAAGAGCTATCACCTCGCCCGCGTGGAGCAGCACGCAGCTTTGGTCATCAACCACATGCTCACCGGTAACCTGGTTTTCGACAAGTCCGGCGTCAGTGTCAACACTCCAGTAATGAGTTCCGGCCAGGCTCTTCCCATCCGCGGTCACTCTGACCTTAAAAGCATCATCTGGCAGGTTCTCACCTTCAGGGGCTCCGTATACTTTCTTGGTCAGATACAATGTCGGATATCTTGTGTTCTCAAAGCGGCACACGCGCCCGTCCCGGGTCCTTACCTCCGTCAGCACCTCCTCGAATGCCGCCTGGCGGATCTCCTCAGCCGACAGGTCGTCCGTACCTGCCTCATTCTCAAAGACAGCCCTCTGCCCGCTCAGCAGTGGGAATGTCCCGTCCCTCCCGGTTGTGTGGAGACTGTCGTCATCATTCCAGACAGTATTGCCTTCACCGTCCTCACCCTTCTCCTCCAGTCTGTACTCACACAGTCCGGCAGCTTCGCCGCTCCTGAGCAGCCGGAAGAGAAACGCGTCCTTCTTATTCCCATCCTCCGGTTCCCCCTCTCCCCGTATCAGTTCTTTCTCAACTATCAGAGCCGACCTTTCCTTCAATGTCACCTCCACGGCATTGCTCTGTACGAGATCACCGTCCGGTTCATCAGGGCTTATACTGTAGAAGGAAGTACAGTGATAGGCATGCTCTGCCGGAGGCTCACCTTCTCCCTCACCGATGCGCGGCGCTGTCATATGCAGAAGCATGTTCACGGAATCACCCATCTCCAGTGAAAATGCGCTGCCGTCGCTCCTGGATCTGACATCTACCGCATAAGACCGGGCGTCTTTGATATCCCCGCTCCATTCGGAGAGTCTTACCCATCCGTTCCCGCCATTCAGCACGCTGTCAGGCGGCGCTCCCTCTCCCGGCAGAGGAGCGTCGGCGTCCCTGTTCAGCCACACAACCGGGGCTATGGAATGCCTTATGAGAGGCTGTATGTCTATCTCGCTGAGAAAACCCTGCCATGTCACATCGTCGAATTCTCTTCCGCTCTCAGCCGCCTCTCTCTCCTCCGCGGCCCTCTCAAGATGGCCGGCAATGACGATCTCCGACACCGGCTGGGATGAAGTATTTGTGACATCTATCCTGTATGTATAAGGATCGCCAGGTCCGGCCACCGCGCTGCGGTCCCAGTCAGTGAACTTACTGCGGTCAGCCCTTACAGTCAGACTTATGCCGTCCGTCAGGCTCACGGCGGTGTCGGAATCCGATCTTGCGTAAGCGTACAGCACTGTCCTCAGACCTGTAACGCCGTCGCAATCTATGTCGGCTCCGAAGGCCTCCAGATCTTTCTTTTCCTCTCCGGTATACGGAACAACGATCCCATCGTCGCACGCTGTCTCAGCATCTGTACCGAGAATCTGACATAATGGATTATCCTGTCCCTCTCCCGGCATCACCGCCGCGATATTCGGCATCGATTTCATCTTCTTCAGATCACGGTACGGGCAGTACGCACCGAACTCAACGCCTGCCCCGTTCATCCACATACCTCCGCTCATGCGCGGAATCTGCTCAGCGTCAAGATCAATTAAGACATCAATGATCACCATGGTTCTGCCGGTATTCTTCCAGTTCCCGATAACACCGTGTTCAGGATCTATGTGTACCTTAACGTCCCTCCGGTTCCACAGTGAAGGCGTGACAAGGCTCCGGTCCGCGTCGCCTGTGACAAGACCGGCCTTCAGCGGCACTGACGGATCAAACATAACGCCCTCCGGCAGGAGGTCATAGAAAACATACCGCCTTCTGTCCGGCGCCGGGATATCTGCGCCGGAGCTTATGATACGGTCCGCTGCGCTCCTGCTGTAGATCAGATAGCCCTCTGCCGCTCCTATAGTGCATGTCATCCTGATACAGCCGCCTGACGGGTCATTTTCGCGCGATATGGTCTTCAGCGCTCTTGCGTGCTTCTTCAGTGATGTGAGTTCCGCGAAAGAGTTTGCCCGCATGGAATACATTCCGTACAGTGACATAGTGAGTTCACCGATGCCGGGCTCCGAATCCTCATCATACTGATCTGGTCTTGTGTCATGAAACCATCTCTGCGATGCCCCTCCGGTGCTTCTTGCCAGCACAGACCCGAGATGCTCAACCTTCCAGAACAGCATGTCTCCTCCGTCTGCCCCTTCAAGAAGGCCGCCTGCTGCCGGACTGTCCGGCCTTATGCGCAGCATGACGTCGATCGTGCACGTCGACTCATAATCCGCCGCCCGGTGAACCACCTTAACCCTCCGGACTTTTTTAGACAGCTGTTCCGCCGTAAATGTATATGCTATGTTTCCGTCTTCTCTCCAGGGACACCGCGCCGCCAGCTCCCAGTTTTCAGATCCGGCGTACATGGCATAGATATCCGCGGACCTTGAAGCGCCCGCGCACTCACTGTCTTTCATCGGCGCGCATACGCGGTCCTCATAGATATCCATGCCTCTGTCCTTAATACTGACGGACACGCCTGAATAGTAATAATCATCCGGTCCGAGCAGCCGTACAGCTTCTCCGCTTCCCGCGCCAAGGCCAGCAAGGTATACCGCGTCATCTGCCGTCGTCACCTCATAGCCGCTTCCGGGTATATAGGAGCCCGCGGACGGCCCTGCCAGTTCATGCGTGTATGAATATCCGCGGCACTTTGACACTATCCTCATCGGCACAGCGCCCGCCATAGCTCCGGTCTCCCGCGAGATCTGATATTCATTGATCCATCCGCTCAGAGACGTGTTCTTCCCCGGATATGCCACTGAGCCGTCGGAAGCATTTTCACCGGTCCAGGCGGTGATTCCGACATCATCTCCGGCATATTTCCACGTATAATCCACAAATGTCCACGACGCCGACGCATCATATGATGTGCTTTCATCCAGCCCGTCTTCAGGGGTCAGGGTCAGAGAGGCGTCAAGCTTAAGGACAGATCCGTTGTTTTTGAGAGATGATTTTCTTACGGCTGTCACGGCTGTCGTTACAAGGTGAAACATACCCTGGCCCGAATCGGGGCCAAGATCTCCTGATGAGAGGTGAAAAAGCGATGTGCTGTTCTCATCAGCCGCGTACAGACTTACTGTGCGTCCCTGATTTCCGCCTTCACTGCCCTTGATACGTGTCACGCTTCCCACTATGCAGGAATCAGCACTGCCAAGCGTCCTCTCTTCGCTGAGATCAGCGTCCGCCTCAAGAGTCCATGGCTGATTGAACTGTCCCTGACAGTCTATCTCCCATACTATAAACAGCCATTCCCTCTCCTGTCCCGACAGAAAAGAAGGAAGCGTGATTCCGAGAACTCTCCTGACCTGGTCACTGGTATACAGAGCCGGCATACAGCTTATGGAACCGTCGGAAAATGCGTCCGCCGAGGCTCCGATGAGACAGGCATATGAGTCGATACTCCCTCCGAGTGTGTCCATTGCCCGGCCATGTGTATCTCCGCCAGCCGTTGTCACGCTGATCTGCGGGGTAAATGACCACTCTGACCCGTCTGTAAGGTCCCTGATGTGTACAGGATCATACAGCACCTGAAACGCTGTGTTGGTTCCTGATGATACAGGGCGGTAATTAAAGAAGACAAGAGTGTTATCAGATCCATCCCTGTACCAGTTAAACGGGCTGTTAAGGCTCTCGCAGGGAGACTGTGGGGTTCCGCCAGGCACTCCGATCTGGCATGGACATATGCCCTGTCCGGACCTGTCCTCAATAAACGCTTCCGGGATCCTGATCTCCACGCTTCCCGCGTCAAGATCCGTTGAAGCATGGAATTCAACCTGGTACTTCAGGGAGAAATCATCGGTCTTTTTCACATTATGAAGATCAGGTTCATTTACATAATAATCAGACGCGCTCCAGAGCATGGCCGGGTTCTGATCCATGCTCCTGACTGACCGCCCCCTCACTGAGGCAGGTATCCGGCTCCCGTTAATCTCGGTAGCCGAGCCTGCCTTGTTCTGCGGAAGAAGGGAGAGCTCCTCAAGGGTCATCGACTTCTCGTACATGTAATATGTACTGTCCTTCTCCGTGCCCTCTTCCGCTCCGGACGGCTCATTACTCTCTGTCATATCTGCGGCTTCACTTGTAAGCCCTCTTTCCGCCGCCTCTGTCATATACGGAACTGTGATCTCCGCGGCAAACTCAGTCTCATCGTCAATACCATCACACATGCCGATACTCTGAGTTGCGACAGCGTCAGGTACTGCTTCGCCCCCGGCATCCGCATCATTATATAAACCGTCCTCATCTTCGAACAGTGACATGTTGTCATATACCGGTTCATTGCCGTCAATAATCACAGTCTCACAGGGTGAATCTGAGTTGAGCTCAACAGGACCCGCCAGGATCTCACCAAATGGAGCATGCCCCTGCTGCCCTGTCTCTGTATCCGTCTGAATATCAGTCCGTGTTTCTTCCCGTATATCCGCAGGCACTTCCCTCTGATCATCTGCCGGTTTATCTCCCCGCGTATCCGTCAGCATGTCCCTCCGGGCGTCTGTCGGCGTATCCCTTTCCGTGTCCGCCCCGTAACCGCCGGCGCAGCACGACAGGCACAATGACAGCGTCAGAGCGGCCGCGGCCATTCTCTTAGCAAGCTTAATATCCTTCATTTGCCCCTCCTCCATCAATCGCATCAGCCAGGTTCTATTGTCAGCAGAACAGCTTTCTCAGCTTCAGCGCCGGTTCCCTCTGAAATGCTCCCAGCCGCGTAACAAAAATACAGCGCTGATAATCATGCCCGCCGCGGCTGCCGCCATCAAGGCCGCGATTCCCGGCCCTCCCGCTGACGCAGCAGGCAGCTTCACGCTCGTCCTCTCGTTCCCGAACACCAATTCAGGGACGCCGCTTTTCACAACCTGATTCACGTAGCCGTTCTCATTCTCAGGCATCACCTGCCGGTATCCCATCATCATTTCCTCACGGATGCTGTATCCGGTTCCTTCTTCCATGCCGCAGAACACGGCTCTCTGGCCGGCTTTCAGGGAAAAATGCCCCTGCGGGCCGGTATGAAGCGTATCCATGTCCGCCAGGCTGCCGTCCTGGGCGATCAGGTAGTATGAAACTCCGGCAGCAGGCCTGCCGTTTCCATCTGAGAGGCAGAACCGGAAGCTGTCGTCCGCTGTCTGCCCTGAGCCATCAATGTCATTCCCTCTCAGTTCCTTCCTGACTGCAAAGTCCGCGAGACGGTTAGTAAAAACAGCCCTTCCGCGCGCAGTCACAGAGCCCTTCCAGACAGTGCTGCCATACGGCACAAACATATCATCAGGATCGTCAATCTCCTCGATATACAGATCTGAACCTGAAGGCAGTGGCTTAATGACAGCCCTCTGTCCCCCCTCTATCTCGAATACTCCATCTTCATCGGTGTATCTGAATACTGGAGCCCCTGACGCTCCGTCATACAACTCAATCCTGGCATTCTTCAGAGGTACGTCATCAACAATCACCCGCACGCGGAATGTCCCCCTCTGAGGCAGATCCGCATTCTCAGGCCACAGGATATGCTTTGTTATCTCTACCATTCCATCCTGACTGCCGATATCCTCATCCGGTACATAACGGTTTATAAATTCCGCGCTGCTTCCGTCTGAACCAACCGTTCCGCTGACGACGCCTGAAGTCTTCGGCACAACACGTTCATAATTCTTTGCCGGAAGCTCCTCAACTTCAAACACCGTCCCTGCGGATACATCCTCAAACACGGCATACTGTCCGGCAGCCAGTGAAAATGACCCGTCTCTTCCTGTTCTGAGAAGAACAGGGTCTCCCTGCACGCTGCCGGACGGAACCAGGCTTTTTGTGCCGCCCCCTGTGATATCCACCAGCTCCTGCCCAGATTCATCGAACACTCTGAAAACCATGTTCCCGGCCCGCTCCCCGTCAAGAGAAAGCCTGAAGATAAACCTGTCTTCAGAGGGCGCCCTGCTCCCGTTCTCCGCGTCCAGCACCTCTTTCGACACGCTGATGCACGGCGATCCGGGCGATTCATTTTCGAATACAATATGCTGTTCCCCTTCCAGAATCTCCTTAAGGGAATCCAAATCATCCGCATATGACCTGATCATAGGCACCGCTGAGAAGACGAGGGCTGACATGACCGCAGGTATCAGAATATATACGCCGTGCTTCCCCGTCCTTTTTCTCAGTCTTGAGATAAGCATGGGTATAATGACAGCGCACCCGACAAACACGCACAGAAGAGAACTCAGAGGCGTCTCATCCAGTGTGCGCACTTCCTGAGTCCTCTGAATAGTCCCTCCCGGGGCGTCATTGCGAACCTTCTCCGTCTCAGGCGTCCTGTGTTTCCTGGATTCGGGCGGCTTCTGCGCTTCTGTTGTCGTCTCTTTTTCTGTCCCGGGTGTATTCTTCCCCGGGCTGCCGACAACTGTTTCTTGCGTGGGAGTGTCCGGTATGTCATGATTCCCCGGCGGGCTCTGTGTATTTTTCTCAGAAGTATCCGTCTCAGGATCATCCGGATTGTCCTTCCTGGTGATATCTCCCTTCGGCCAGATATCAGGGTTATATACCGGTCCTGTCCATACTGATCCGTCCTGTACATAGCATGGCACCGCGGCCAGAGTGTCTTCGATCATGCCGTATGAGCTGCTGTCAGAGGCATGGATCAGCCAGGCGCCTTCCTCAAGACCCGGGAATCTGCAGGTCCCGTCCTCGCCTGTCACCGCTGTCCTCGTCTCCACATCCTGTATCAATACCCTGTCCTCATTTCCGTCCCGGTCTTCAAACAGGAGGCGGGACAGTTCTTCTGTCGCACGATAAGTGGAATCCGACGGACGAAGCCTGTTCAGCTGTCCCAGATCCCAGTTCAGTGTTATGCTTCCGTCCGATTTGTTCACCGAGCCGACCCGGCAGGCTTCGAACAGGACTCCCCCGCCCGAAACCTGCTGTGTCTGCCTCAGATGAACGGTGATCGAGCAGTTCCCGATTCCATCCGTTCTATCCATCATCTGTCCAGCCTTTCTTAAGCATCTGTCTTATTGCTTCGCGAAAGTCACGGGCTGTTTATGCCCCTGCGGATGTCCTTTTTCTCTTATCGGACCTGAGATATAAAACAGTCGCTGTCATCAGGCCGGCCGCCGAGATGACCAGGATTACCGCTATACCGCTTCCGCCTGTTATCGGAAGACTGAATCCATGATGATTCGCGGCTGAAACTATGACCGTCTCCTCCCTGTTTGAAGCGTTGAGGATACGGCTCGTTCCCTCTGTTCCAGAAGCTGATACCTCAACCCCGTTCACCTTTGCCGTATACGACGCGGAGCTTATAACCTCGGCTCCGCTGTCCGCTGTAGATGAAGCCGGTATTATCTCCACCTTGATCGGATTAGTCAGAAGGCTGTACCCGTCCGGCGCCTTGACCTCCTTGAGATAATAGGTTCCTGCGTCAATTCCCTTGAAGTCGAGAATACCGTGTTCATCAGTCTGAGCGACATCTCTGTACGGCTCCCCGCTCAGCGCCTGCGCCGCGGTGCAGCCCGGAGAGGTCTCCTTGTACAGAGCGAACTGCGCTCCCTCCAGCCTGGCCTTCTGCGCGTTTTCCGAATCACCGTCATACTTCTCGACCTCTATACCGAAGCTGTAGACCGTAGTATCATCCGTGACTTCATTCGTGCTCTCGGGATCCATCGGATCATAGCTGTAATTCAGCTTCACTTCATTGTCATTACCGTTATCGGCAAGGCTCACGCTGTCATTCACCACAGCGCTGTAGGCAAGGATGATCTCTTTATTCTGATGGCTCTCCTGCCTCAGATAGCTGTCGGTCAGATTGATCGTAATGACAGTCACGCCGCCCTCGCCTGCCGTGATGCTCTGTGTATAATCACGGTCCTCGACAAGCGCTGTCTGGTCGCAGGAAAGATTCAGAGATGATGCTGTCAGCGACAGTCCCTTTGCCATTGTGTCTGTCAGGCGGAACACGGGATTCTTTCCCTCCCCGAAATAGACGGCTGTATACGATGGGATCTTAGTGCTGATCCTGTACTGAACAGTGTCTCCGAGGGCAACAGTATCCTTGCTGCCGTCATACGCCGCCTCATTAATGTATGAGCCTTTCGCGTCATGGATCACCTTCTGAACTCCGACTGCTGATCCCTTGGGGGCTGCGGTCAGAGAATAATTCCACGAATTCTCATTTTCACCGTCCGTGTACGGAAGCGCGACAAGAAACGGTGAAGCCGGGAAATTGCCGGCAGGAGTAACCGTCTCACAGACCAGATATATTCCAAGCTTGTCGGTAGTCCAGCTGCAGGCTCCGTCAGAAAGCGCCTGCTCCGGAAGCTTGTCTGTCATCTCATCGGTTACCTGAAGCGCCAGCTGATCCGCCAGGTTCTGAAGCTTTGCGGCGGGGTAAGACCCCAGCTCATCCGCATTGAAGCTCCCGCTCCCCGGGTACGAGAATCCGTTCACGATGTTCCACTGCCAGCTCCCTTCTGTCTGCGTCATGGACATCACGCGGTAGGCAGTATACGACGCCCCCGCCGGATCGTACGATCCGGCCTTCTCCGGGTGTATGGTGAGGGTCACATTCTTCTGAACCGGCAGCGAGGCGGATGAGGCCGGCGACATGGTGCCGGTTCCCGCAGCCGCCAGCGACGCCGGCAGAGCAGCCATTGCCAGAGATGCAATGATCGTAAAGGTACAGAATCTGTTCTTTCGCATAATGAAACCTCCTGTAATAGATGTGAAGCCTTTCGGCCGGTTTAGGGAAAAAGATATGAAATCAGAGCAGGCAGAGCGCCATACAGCAGCTTTCCTGTTCCGGCTTCAAACAGAAGTATTGATGTGTGCCGGCGTTCAGCGGCGGCGTAATGGAGACTGAGATGATCAGCGCTTTTTCAGAACTATGACGCACATTAACGCAAGAAGCGCAGCCGTGGCAGGAATCCACCACCACCTCTTCCAGAAAACAAAACCGGTCAGTCTTTTCCAGACGGATATCCCCGCACCTTCGCCTTCCGTATCCGATAGGTCAGCGCACCGCTCAGCGTGGACATATAGTCTGTGAGTATTGATGCCGTACGGTGTGCATGTGATCAGAGTCAGCAGATCCTTCCCCGGTATAATCGCAAGAGGCCCGGTTTCGGAAGGAAGCACTGTCTCATTGCCGAAGACCTTATAGAACAATTCTTTTCCAAGGGTATGTATCTCGATAATGTCATCATTCTTCAGCAGATCCAGATTTGTGAACAGTGTGCGGTCAGGAAGTCCTCTGTGAGCGGATATGCAGGTATGTGTGCCGGTGCCTCCGACAGGGAGGCTGCTGCCCTCCAGAATACCCGCCCCTGATCTCAGAGCGTCATCCTGTGTACCGATATACAGAGGGAGATACAGATCCAGAGAGCTTATCCTGATCCAGCCCGCAAGCCCCTTCTCTGCGGGATCCATACACAGAATATTTGCCCCGTCCTCCCATCTCCTCCATGCTTCATCAGGACAGGCCCCATCACCGGCCAGATACCGGTTGTACTCCTGAGCCAGGAGAATACGCCTGCCGCATTCGGACGCCTCCTCAGTTTTCTGATATGAAGCAATCACATTTCCGGAGATTATGTCATTGTAGATACGGGACAGATACGGATAGTCCATAATGAGCAGGAACAGCAGAAATGAGGTAACAAAAACAGCCGTACGCACCCTGCTCCGTGAAGTGTTTTTATTCATTTTCATGACAGGAAGACAGTAAAGACTTTATCTCGAGCTTGTTGTTCAGCAGATCGGATAAGAGCCCGTTATCGATTCGCAGACAGCTCCGGGTCTCCGGCGCTGACTGATATCAGGACTTCTTACCGTAAGATCACATATATTATAAGACGTTATATTTATTTGATGTGTTTCAGATGTGGGTATATTACACCACAGCACAGGGTCTGTCAACCTGGAAATGCAAAAACCCGGCAGACGCCTGTAAATACAAAAACCCGGCAGATTATCTCTGCCGGGAATGTCTCTTTGTTCTCTATGAAGCGGCGAAGTGATCCGCGCATCACAGCTTGGGGCAAAAGGTGCTTTTACCCCAACATTACTTTTTGATTAACCTGCCAGAAGCCGGCTGCGGACTGTCAAAGATCTACCTTGCCCATGAAAGAATCATTGAGCACATAGTACGCAGCGTTATCCTCCGGCTTAAGGTACAGATTGATGGACTCAAGATCAGCCGCCTTCTTCTTCAGCTCATCTGTCCAGATCTTCTTGACCGCCTCGGTGATCTCATCAACCTTGATGTCCTTGCCGAGATACTGAAGAGAAATGCTCTCCGCCGGAGCTGCATTCTTAGCGGAAGCCTTCTTGACAGTCTTTGCCGCAGTGGCAGCTGTCTTCTTGACAGTCGCAGCAGCCTTCTTGGATGCCGTCTTGACAGCCTTCTTCGCGTCTTCCTTAACTTCCTTGGTGGCTGTCTTTACGGCACTCTCAACCTTCTTCGCGTCAGCCTTGGCTCCGTCCCCGGCCTTCTTGACAGTCTTCTTCGCAGTACTCTCAGCCTTCTTCGCTGCCGTCTTGACTTCCTTCTCAGCCTTCTTTACGCTGTTTTCGGCCTTTTTGGAGTCAGCCTTGACTTCCTTCTCGGCTTTCTTTACAGTGCTCTCAGCCTTCTTCTCGGCCTTCTTCGCGTCAGCCTTGACTGCCTTCTCAGCTTGCTTCACCTCTGCCTTGACCTCTTCCTTCTTTGACGCAGCGGTCTTCATAACTTCCTTCATAAAATACCTCCTCATGCTGCTAAAATAGTAAAAACAGAAAACCATCAGTACAAACATCCTATTCGGAATGTGCCACAACTGAAATGTCTCCCGGATGCTTTCTCCCCGGCAAGGATGATACTCCATTCATATTATGTTTGCAAGCCTAAAAACATAAAAAGACGCTTATACATGCTTAAATCACAGGATAGAATGCTCATTTCCGCGCTTATTCA
>DFHY01000048.1 GCA_002371345.1 Lachnospiraceae bacterium UBA3711 | reverse complement strand
TTCTCCTCGTCACGTTATTTTCATAACCCGAAAATTGATTGAACAACCGTGAAATGCTGTGTTTCACTTTTTCCAACATTTAGCGGTGCACAGATAATAATAGCACAAAATATGGTGTTGTAAAGGCCTTCGGCACTTGTTATTTTATTGCCATATTCAGCCTGATCTAACCTTTGTTTCTGCGCCCTATACTAAGTATTAAAATATCGCCGGCCGGCGCAGATTTTTCCATCTTAACTCACTTTTCTGCGCCGGCGGGATGCTTTCAAGTGGCGGCGCGGCGCAGAAGCTTCCTTATTGCGCCTGTTTTCTGCGCCGATACTTATTTCACACCGAAAATGCCGGCCCGCTCTCGCGGGTCGGCATTTATCATGTCGGTAAAAGATTTTCATATTCTGAAAGCAGATGCTGGAGCAGCAGTACTTTCCACACTCAAATAAGGTGTATATATGATGTACAAACGCCACAAATCACTGCAGACCACTGTGAATCACTGCGATTCACTGCAAGCCACAGCGATTCACTGAGCTGCCGCCTTTTCCTTCGCCCACTCCTGCTGGCGCTCTTCATAATGGTGCGCCTGCTCAAGCATCATGTCCTTGACCTTCATGAGACGGATCTGGCTGGATCGTTCATTCTCATCCAGCTTCATGGAGATATACTTAATGTCCTCCTCAAGCTGCGGGATCATGACATGCTCAAGAGCGTTAACGCGGCGCCGCGTCTTCTCAATCTCGGCCGCCATAAGCTGACAGCTCTTCTCCGTCTGGGCGAGCCTGAGCATGTCCTCAAAAACGTCGGACAGCTTCTCCACGGCGTCGTCGAGGTCCGCTGAAGTGAAAGCGAATCCGTAGGAGAACATATCTGATGAATTTCCTGTCCTTGTGTCGAAAGTATACTCCGGTACATTGACACTCATGATGTTCTTATATGAAACACCTATGGAAACTCTCTGCTTTGGCGCCATGAACGCCACGCGGACCGCTTCGTCGGACATGGAGCTTCTGGCAAGCGCAAATCCGCGGTTTGCCTCTCCAATGCCCTTCTCAACATGCTCTCTCAGTTCCCTGTTCTCCCGGACCATAATAAGGAACTGCCTCATCAGCTCATCCCGCTTATCCTTCAAAAGCTTATGCCCCTTGCGGGCCGTAACCAGCTTTCTCTTGAGGCGGGTAAGCTCCATTCTGGTCGGTATGACCGTTGAACTTGCCAAAAGAGGTCACCCCCTTATTTCTTCTCGTAGTACTCGTCCAGATACTCGTCCTTGATTCTCTTCAGCTCGCTTCTGGGAAGAATCCTCAGGAGCTCCCATCCGATATCCAGAGTTTCCTGGATAGAACGGTCGGTGCGGTATCCCTGATTGATATACTTCTCTTCAAACTCATCGGAGAACTTCGCGTACAGCTTGTCTATATCCGTCAGAGCCGCCTCGCCGAGAATGACCATGAGTTCCTTTGCATCCTTGCCCCTGGCATAAGCGGCAAACAGCTGGTTCATGGTATTGGCATGATCAGCCCTCGTCTTGCCTTCTCCGATTCCCTTGTCCTTCAGACGGGACAGGGACGGAAGAACATCGATCGGCGGCTCCAGGCCCTTGCGGTACAGGTCACGGCTGAGAATAATCTGACCCTCTGTGATATATCCGGTAAGGTCCGGAATCGGATGGGTCTTGTCATCTTCGGGCATCGTCAGGATCGGAATCATCGTGATCGAGCCGTTTCTGCCGATCTGGCGTCCCGCTCTCTCATACAGGGATGCAAGGTCAGTATACATATAACCCGGATATCCGCGGCGTCCCGGAACTTCCTTGCGGGCCGCGGAGATCTCGCGCAGAGCGTCGGCGTAGTTCGTGATATCCGTCATGATTACAAGGACATGCATGCCCTTCTCGAATGCCAGATATTCCGCGGCGGTCAGAGCCATACGCGGCGTAGCTATACGCTCGACGGCGGGGTCATTTGCCAGATTCATGAACAGGACCGCGCGGTCGATAGCTCCGGTCTCCCGGAAGGATTCTATGAAGTAGTTGGACTCCTCGAAAGTGATTCCCATCGCGGCAAATACGACCGCGAATGGTTCCTTCGTTCCTACAACCTTCGCCTGTCTGGCGATCTGCGCCGCCAGCTGTGCATGCGGAAGGCCCGACGCCGAGAAGATCGGGAGCTTCTGTCCTCTGACCAGCGTGTTAAGTCCGTCGATGGCGGACACTCCGGTCTGAATGAACTCCTCCGGGTACGCGCGGGCCGCCGGATTCATCGGCAGGCCGTTGATGTCACGTCTCTCGTCAGGAAGGATCTCCGGTCCGTCATCTATCGGACGTCCGAGGCCGTCGAAGACTCTCGAGAGCATATCCTCAGACACGCCCAGCTCCATCGATCTTCCAAGGAAACGGACCTTTGACGACTCTACATTGATACCTGTCGAGTTCTCGAACAGCTGCACCAGAGCATTTCCGCCGTTGATCTCAAGAACACGGCATCTTCTCTTCTCGCCGCTCTGAAGCTCTATCTCGCCGAGCTCATCGTACGCAACGCCCTCAACGCCGCGCACCATCATCAGAGGGCCGGCAACTTCCTGAATAGTTCTGTATTCCTTTGCCATAATTCCGCCCCCTTACTCCTGGCTCTGAGCAACCGCGCCGCGGATCTCTTCATCAAGGTTCTTCATGATCCTGTCGTATTCCTGACTGATCTTATCAATATCCGTGTATTTGAAACGTCCGATATCCTCACGGCAGCCGAGCTTCACGAGGGAATCGATTGAGGCGCCGTTCTTCAGCGCATCATTGCCCTTGTCAAAATATGCCAGGATCAGCTTCATCATAAGATGCTGCTTCTCCAGTGTCGTATACGTATCGGAATCCATGAAGGCGTTCTGGTTCAGATAGTCCTCACGGATCGAGCGAGCGGCTTCCATAGTCAGGCGGTCAGGCGCCGACAGAGCGTCCATGCCAACCAGCTGCACCATCTCATTGAGCTCGCTCTCCTGCTGCAGGATCCTCATCATCTGCCCTCTGAGCTTCATCCACTCGCCCTCGGTCTGGTCGTCAAACCACTTTCCGAGAGAGTCGAGATACAGAGAGTAGGAGCTCAGCCAGTTGATCGCCGGGAAATGCCTCTGGTAGGCAAGGGCCGCGTCCAGTCTCCAGAAAACCTTGACGATTCGAAGCGTCGCCTGGGAGACAGGCTCGGAAATGTCTCCGCCTGCCGGAGAGACAGCGCCGATAGCGCTCAGGCTTCCGACACGCCCCTCTGATCCCAGCGTAACCACATGTCCGGCTCTCTCATAGAACTGTGCCAGTCTCGAAGACAGGTACGCAGGGTATCCTTCCTCGCCGGGCATCTCCTCCAGACGTCCGCTCATCTCACGAAGAGCTTCAGCCCAGCGGGATGTCGAGTCAGCCATCAGGGCAACTGAGTATCCCATGTCGCGGAAGTACTCCGCGATGGTAATGCCGGTGTAGATAGACGCCTCACGGGCGGCAACCGGCATGTCGGATGTGTTCGCGATCAGAACTGTACGCTCCATCAGCGAATACCCTGTCTTCGGGTCCTTCAGCGCCGGGAACTCGTTAAGAACGTCCGTCATTTCATTTCCGCGCTCGCCGCAGCCTATGTAGACGACAACGTCGGCCTCAGCCCATTTTGCCAGCTGATGCTGAACAACGGTCTTGCCGGAGCCAAAAGGTCCGGGAATGGCGGCTACGCCGCCCTTGGCGATCGGGAACAGTGTATCGATAACTCTCTGTCCTGTGATAAGCGGCTTGTCCGGAGCCAGCTTCTTGGCGTATGGTCTCTCACGGCGGACAGGCCATCTCTGGATCAGAGTGATCTCCATGTCGGTGCCGTCTTCCTTCGTCAGTACCGCGACCGTGTCTGTTGCCTTGAAATCGCCTTCCTTGATAGACTTCAGGGTTCCCTCTGTATGGGGCGGAACCATGATCTTCTGGGTAATGATATGAGTCTCCTGGACTGTTCCAAGGATGTCTCCACCGATCAGGTGATCTCCCACCTTCGCAGTCGGGACGAAATGCCACACCTTCTCGCGGCTCAGCGCCGGAACCTCGATACCGCGGGCCAGCAGGTTCGACTTGGTCTGCTGCATGATATCAACCAGCGGCCTCTGGATACCGTCATAGATACTTCCGATCAGTCCCGGGCCGAGTTCAACGCTCAGAGGCGCCCCGGTAGACTCAACCGGCTCTCCCGGAGCAAGGCCCGCTGTCTCCTCATAAACCTGAACGGACGCCTCATCTCCATGAATCTCGATGACCTCTCCGATCAGTCTTCTGTCCGAGACACGGCACACGTCGAACATGTTCGCGTCGCGCATGCCTGTCGCCACGACAAGCGGTCCGGACACCTTCTTAATTGTTCCCTTTGCCATATCCTGTGCCTTTCTTTGTTTATTGATTATTTTGATCAGGCACCCCATCGTTCAGAGCGCTGCGCGTTCTTCGTTATGGGCTGTCAGGGGTGCTTTTTCCAAATATGATGTCGCTGCCGACCGCCTGCTCCACAGACTTCTTCACGGCGTTCAGACCGTCCCCGGTGTTGCCTGAAATCCCGGGAATCAGGATCACTGCGGGGCTTGCCATCAGACGGTAACGGTCTATCTCCGCCGGAATCCTTTTCGCCAGCGATTCAGTTATATAGATCACTTCATAATGGCTCTGGGACAGCCTCTTGAGCAGCTCCGCCGCCTTATCGGCCTCCTCATCCGCCTCAACGCGGAAGGTGTCGAGGCCAAGAGCGGAGAATCCGTAGATAGAGTCCCAGTCACCCATAACTGCCGCCTTATACATACATAGACCTTACCCTTTCCCGTAGTACGTCCTCAGGCATATCGTTTCTCTTTGCCGCGAGGATGATCCGAACCGTTTTGATCTCATTTTCACGGGCAAGGATATATGCCGCAACCGGTCCGATGCCGAACGGATTGTGAATCTCGGGACGAATTGTCTCGATCATCCGGTTGTCGCACCAGCGTTCAAATGCAGCCAGCGACTTCTTGAGCTCATCCGCCGCGTCCGCGTATACTGTGTGATCCAGGTAAGCCATGACCGCTTCTGTCCCGGACGAAGCCGCGTCCGCAAGAAGCTCCACGTCAAGGCTGCTGCACGGTGCGAGAGCCTTCATCAGGAACTGCCGTTCCTTTCCGCACTTTGCGCTCCGCACCGCTGTCTTAATGTCGCCGGTCGCGCAGATCAGCTCTCCATAGTCCCGCAGCAGCGGCACGCCGGACGCCTCTCCTGCGATGCGAACCGCCTCAAGCGCCGCTCTGTCAATGACAGCGTCACACAGCTGACCGTCCCGTGTCTGGAGAAGTGTCTCCTTTGCCTCCCGGGCAACCTCGCGCATATCCTTCGGCAGCGCTTCATAGTCTGACTCGGCAAGAGCGCGCTTCAGCATCTCCGGATCAAGTGTCCCGCCCTCTGCAAATATGCCCGGATGATCTCCGTCAATACAGGCTTCCTTGACCGCCGCCTTCAGGTTGTGGTAGTCATCCTCAAGACGGAATACGTCAAATATCTGCATATTATCAGGCACAAGCTCCCGGATAAACGCCCAGGTCTTCTTCTCCTCCTCGCGGAACATCTCCTCGCTTGGAAGATCCGGATTCCCCCAGCCCTTCTCAGAGAGTATCCTGAGGCATTCCTCCTCTCCGGAGGCTGCGCACAGCTGCGCGATCACCGACTCATTCAGCAGGGACAGCTCACGGGAACGGACACGCGCGACCGCATAGATATATTGTTCGGCCATTGCATTTCCTCCTTTCGGTCCTCCTGATCAGGAAAACAGAACCTTCCCTGCCGCGTCCGTCATGGCATCCTTCATCTCCTCAAAGATCTCACCGACGGACAGGTTCTGCTCCAGCCCGTCATACTTCAGGATGAATCCGCCCTCAATCTTCGCGTCCTCCCTGGACACATTCAGGCTCGCGCCCTTCGGAAGCGCCGCTACAAGCTTCGCGGCAAAGTCCTTCGGAAGACGCTCAAAATCTCTCCTGCTGAAGCAGATCTCACCTTCCCTGGGAAGCGCGTTTCTGCGGACCAGCTTCAGAATCAGGTCAAAATACTTGTCGGCCGGAAGACTGACAAAAGCCTCCTTCGCGCGGGAGATCACATCCGAGATTATCTCCTGCTTCGCTCCGAGAAGCATACGCCTCTCCTCAAGCGCCGCCGCGGAATCCGCTCTGGCGATCAGATCGTCCGCCTGCGCCTTCGCGCGCGCAAGGATCTTCTGAGCCTGAGAGCCGGCTTCCTTCCTGGCATCCTCCATCTGCGCGTCGTACTCAGCCTTCGCCTCGTTCATCACTGAGTCGACGGCCTTCGCGGATTCACTGCGGATGCCCTCTAATATCTTATCTAAACCTGCCATTGGAAAGTCTCCTTATGCCATTGCGGAAACACCGAATATTGCCAGGATGGAGATCAGCAGAGCAAGAATAGCGTATGTCTCAACCATGGCCGGGAAAATCATGGACTTACCGAAAGTCTCCTGCTTCTTGGTGACCATCGCGATGGAAGCAACAGATGTTTTACCCTGGTTGATCGCGGAGATCGGCTCAACAATGATGACCGGAACGCACGCTGCAAGGTACAGGAGCCCGGTAGACAGAGACATGTTAGGATCAGCGCCCCCGCCGAGAAGTCCGATCTGGGACAGGCAGATGAACGCGATCAGAAGTCCGTAGATACCCTGTGTACCCGGGAGCAGCTGAAGGATCAGAACCTTGGAAAACAGATCCGGGTTGTCCGTGCAGGAGCCCGCCGCAGCCTGGCCGGCAATGCCGACGCCGCGCGCGCTGCCAAGTCCGGAAGTTGCCGCCGCAAGTGCCGCTCCTGTAAGAGCAAAGAACAGTCCTAAACTCATAATTACATTTCCTCCTTAAACTTATAATACTTCGTATTTGCAGCGAAGGGACGGAACTTCTTTCCGCCTCCGTCGTAAAACTTTCCGAAAAACTCCACGTATGTCAGACGGTTGGTGTGTACATATGCTCCAAGCGCGTTGATCGCCAGGTTCAGGACATTTCCGACCAGGAACACAGCGATGAACATGATCACGCCGGGTACTCCCTTTCCGCCCATGCTGCCCATAGAGTTAAACACCTGCGCGATAACTCCTGTGGCAAGTCCCAGGGCAAGCAGCCTCGAGTATGACAGGATATCGCTCAGCCAGCCCGATATTCCGTACAGGGCGTACAGGCCTTTGAGAATCCTCTTGACCCAGTTCTTCGACTCTCTCCCGCCTGTCAGGATGATTCCGACCGCCGAGATAATCATCAGGACGATCATAGGCTTCTGCAGCGAGGCCTTGAGCGGGCTTACCGAGAGCATCTCCGCCATGGTCGGCACCGTCAGCAGAAATACTATGCAGCTGATCAGCAGCGCGTACCAGAGCAGTACATCGTAAACCATATCAAGGTACTTCTTCTGCTTAATCTGCATGTACGCCTTCGCGCCGAGTCCGACAAACATGTGGATCAGAGCAATGATAAAGCAGAATGTAAGCATGCGCATCGGTTCGTCAAGCGGAGCGAACCACAGAGGCTTCAGGCCGAACTCCGGGCCCTTCCCGAGAAAGTTCTGCCCGACCACCGCTACCGCGTCTCCGAAGAAGGATCCGAACATAAAACCCCAGAAGGTCGTGGCTATCCCGCACAGGAAGAACATGCGCATCGTCTTCTTCATGCCATCTTCCATCGTCTTCCCGAACTTGAGAAGTATGATGCCCGTGGCAGCAAACATCAGGATGCCGTATCCGGCGTCCGAGAGCATGATTCCGAACAGGATGTAGTAGAAGAGCGACGACAGGAACGTCGGATCTATCTCTTTCTTTCCCGGGAGCGAGTAGCTCTCCGTCACGCCCTCAAGCGGCGCGGAAAAACCGTTGTTCTTCAGCAGGACCGGAGGCTTCTCTTTCTTGCCCGGATTCAGGATCTCCACAGCGCAGTCAAACCGGCTCTCAAGACCCTCCGCCACGCTGCCGGCGGCTTCTTCCGGGATGAAGCCTTCGAGGAAGAATACTCTTCTCGACTGCAGCAGCTGTGATATCACGCCGTACTTCTCCGCCCTGACCGTAAAATAGTCTGACGCAAAGCGTATGTCAGCTCTCGCTCCCGCATATGAGCGGATATTCTCCAGCGCCTCAGCGCTCTGCTTCTGAACGTCGGCGATCTCAATGTCGATTTCCTTCATGCGCTGCGAAGGATTCATGTCGGCCACAGGCGGGCTGGCGAAGTTCATCCGCCTGAGCGCCTCTCTGACCGCCGCCTGATCCTGCTTCCTGCATACCAGGAATATGCATGTCTGCGTGGCATCTGCGGAAATGATCTCAGCCTCGACGGCTTCCACATCTGACAGCTTCCTGAACTGCGTCAGGAGAGTCTCCAGTGTATATTCTCCCTGGAGTGTTCCGGTAAATACCGCTGTTGTCCTCGTCCCGGCAAGATCCATCGGAAGATCGTATCTCACCCACGGCTCAAGGGCCTTCTTCTGATCCTCAAGCTTCGGAATCCTGGACACCAGATCAGCGTACTCCTTCTCCGCGTTCACGATATCCCCGCACAGGCGAATAGTCTCAGCGCTCTTATCCGCCTGCTCCTCAAACGTCTCCCTGGACAGCACTTTCCTTCCCTCAAGACTTGAGAGCAGCCCTGTCTTCTCGGGGGCGTAACGCTTCAGCACTGCCAAAGCGTCCTCCGCCTTCTCGCTGTTTTTGAGGAACATCTGCTGCGACTTCGACATATCCGTCTTCGCGAATATATCGTCCTCTTTTCCCCTGATCGAGATCTGTACCACGCCCAGCACCTGCAGATATTCCAGAACGGCCTTGCGGTCACGCTTCAGAGCCGCGACCGAAATTCGTTTCATCGGAACTACAGACATAGGCTGTTAATTCTCCTTTCTGACTGTTATCTCAGTCCTGGCCGGAGGCAAGAGCAAGAACAACCCTGACCGCCTCTTCACTCTTCGTGGCGGCAGCTTTCTTCAGACTTTCAACAGCCTTCTTTGTCTCCTCAGACTTCTGCTCTATGAGTTCCTTCTGTTTTGCCTCAGCCTCCTGAAGGAGCGTCTGCGCCTCACTCTGCGCCTTGTTCACTGCCTCCCGGATCAGCGCCTGCGCGTCTTCCCTGCTCCTGGAAGCAAGCTCCCTGGCGTCGGCAGCGGCCTTCTTCTCAGCCTCCATTGTCTGCTGCTCGACCTCACGAATCGCGTCAATGGTGCTTTTGGCCATCTTAACACCTCCCTTGTTGATTATTCAGCTAATGCATTCATCCCATGATATAAGGGTCAAAGGATACTTTTGGCCCCGGCGTCATTGGATCATCATGTCAAAAAATTTTAGCACATGCATTTTTCCCAGTCAATGAAAGAACATAAAACAAAGAGTGCGCGTACGCACTCTTTGCTCTATCTGCGGTAGACAGTCTTCTGGTCGAGGGCATTGATAATCCTGACCGTTGCCTGCAGGATCTGCCTGGCGCGCCTGAGCTGCCGGCTGCGCTTCTTATATACGCTCTTAGTCTCGGAGGATCCCTTCACTATCATGGTCATCAGCGTGATGAATCTTCCTCTTCTCCTTGCCTGCTTCTTGACGCGCTCTTCTTCCTGCTGCTTTTTCTTCTTTCTTCCGATTCCCATTGCACATCTCCAAAACCGGCTCTGCATGCCGGGTGAATCAGTATTCCGCGGAACTCACGGCTGAGTCTCGCCCGCACCTGCAGAGGCAAGAATGTCCGAAAGCTCCTGAATCATCTCGTCATCCTTCAGGCGGAACTTGACCTCGACTCGCCTGGAAGCGTCGCGGTCCTCAACACCGTTCTCATCGAGTATCAGGTTGGACTCGGATCTTCCGTTCGCGGTCAGCTTCTCCTGCAGAGATTGCTGCGAGGTCTCATCCAAAAATGTGCCGCTGATCATATGAAGATATGAAGCCACAGCAAATGCACGGTTCTGAGACAATTCCAGATTCGAAAGATAGTCGCCCTGCGAATCAGTATACCCGTCTATAATAATCTCCGCCACATAATCGGCAAAATCCCGGCTCAGAAGCACCTCGCAGTATACCGGCAGGATCTGCGTAAGTATCCGGGCGCCCTCCTCAGTCAGTTCTGACTCTCTGAACGCGAACAGAACACTCGAATCGAGAACGATCGCTCCGGTCTGGGAATCAATATTCACATTGATCTGGTTGTCGGAGAACTCACGGTTCAGGGCTTCGATCAGCTCCGCCTTGACGCCTATGATCTGATCGATCTTCTGCTGCTGTTCGCTCATCAGCTGCGTCTGTTCATCGAGCTTCTGCTGGCTTGATATCAGCGCGGCGTCACGAAGCTCAAGCTCTGATTCCTGCTGGGTCAGAAGAGCCTGCTGGTCTGTGACCAGAGTCTGCTGTTCCTCCAGCTTCTTCTGGGCGTCCAGAAGTGTCCGCTGCGATTCGCTCAGTGTAGCCTGCGCCGTGTCCAGCTCTGACTCCTTGGTTGACAGCGCCGCGGCCTGATTCTCCAGAGCGGTCTGCAGATCCGACAGCGTCAGAGACTGTGCCTCAACCTCCGACTCTCTCTGAAGAAGTTCTTCCTGCGTTCTGTCCAGTTCATCCTGAGTCTGTATCCGTGATGCCTGCTCGGCAAGCCTGTCATTGTAATTCTTCTGGGCCTGCATCAGACAGACCGCCATGATCAGGACAAACAGAAGAAGAAGTCCGCTCATCATATCCGAATAGGACCGCCATATATTATGGCTGCCCTCATCGTTCATCTTTCTGCGGTTGACTATCTTCACGTATGAACCCCCTGTAACATCAATAACCCGACTATGTCATGATGCCGCGGCCGTTAAAGCCGGTCCCGGCATTACTGTTCATCCCCTGGAGAAAAAGCCCCTGCGCTTTGGCGCTTCGCCTCCCGCGTATGCGGCGGCTTCCTGTCTTGCCGAGCGTTTCTCCTGCGCCTCAAGCAATTCTATCATGCGGTCAAGCTGCTGCTGCGTCAGCATGTCGCCGGAACCGGCTTCAGCCTGGCTTATCCTGTCCGCGCGCGCCTGAAGATTCGTAACAGCCTGACTGTTCGCTTCCGTCAGTCTCGTCATCCTGGAGAGAACCTGGGTCATATACTCCGTAAACTCCCTCAGGTTTTCCTGCTGCGTCTTCATCTGCCCGGTCAGCTCGCTCTGCGCGGTGTGTATCTGCTCAAGATATTCGGATGACGCCGCCAGGTACTCCTTCTGAACCCTCTGGCTCTCGCCAAGCGCTTCTACAGTCACGGAGTTCATCTTGGATATCTGGTCCGTCATTCTGATATTCGAATCGTTCATGACCGCCAGGCCTTCGGAGAGTTCGGAGTTGTTGGCCTGCACCGAAGCAAGGCTCTTGGTATAGCGCTCGCTCAGCTGAGCAAGCTCCATCATCTTATCGGCAACGTCGTCATTCATGTTGATAAGATGCTCCATCTGCTGCGTCATCTTCACATTCAGATCGCTCGTCTCGACTATGCCGTCCATCGCCTTGCGCATATCGGATACAAAGGTTGAGAGATTCTGCTCCTGCTCATTCATCGCTGAGAGCGCGCGGAGCACCACATCAGATGACGTGTCCATAGCCAGTGCCATCCTGCTCTCGCCCTCCATGACATCCTTCTGGAACTGCTGCTCCGCGTTCTCCATAAACTGCAGATGCTCCCGCTGAGCCTGGTTCGCCTCTCCCATTACTTTGCGCATCTCGATAAATTCCGCAAAGAACTCCTGCTTCATGGTACGCGCTACACGTTCGCCGATGTTCTCCAGCAGCTTCTCCTGATTCATGGTCACCGCGTCAGTAAACTCATCCATGGTCTTGTCCAGATGCGCGACCATCGGCGCAATAGATGTGGACAGGCTCTGCGCGACCTCCTTGGCAAGATCCTTCTGCATCTGCTGCATGAGCCTGGTCTGGGAGTTCTGATTCGCTATGATATGGTTCATGGCGGTGGCGTCTGTCGGCGGCACCACGCTGGTGTAATACGCGTCCAGGAACCGGTCAAGCGATTCGGAGACGGATGTCAGGGTGCCTCTCAGCCAGTATGAAAATGCGAGCGAGAGGGACAGTCCGTAGATTGATGTAACGAACGCCACCTTGATGCCGTCGATCAGGGATTCGACCGAGCTTGACATAGCCTCATAGCTCGCAGGATTAAACCCGCGAAGGCCGAGAACCAGTCCCATGAAGGTTCCGAGTATTCCAAGGCTCGTCAGGATGTCGGGAACCATCTCGATAAGGCGGCGGTGAGTATAATTGTTGATCTCATACTCGCCGATATAATCTCCGATATCAGTCGGGCTGTTCGTCTTGTGAAGAAATGTCAGGTATTCCTGATATTTGGCGTCCAGATACGGGATTCCAAACAAAGTCGCGCCCTGGCTGGTAATGGATGACATGGTTCCGCCGCTCTGTGATATCTGTCTCATCTTCATCGTCGCTCTGTCGAGCCCTGTCCTTGTCTGGACCAGACGGTAAAAGCCTATAAAAAGCCCTCCCAGCATGATAATGATCATCACTGCCAGAAAGCACAGATTATAAACTTTGTTTGCAAAGCTCGAGTCCCATGTGAGCCAGGTTATCAGGACGCAGACTCCGGCCGCGATCAGGCCGACAATCACGTTCGAAACTTTTCTCATGATATGTTACCCCTTACATGATTTTATCGAAAGAAGTCGATGTGACTATATCGGTATTATCTCAGGAAAACGCAGATAAAACCAGTGTTTTTTAGTATAATCCCCACCTGCAGACGATTTCAACGTATATCATATGAAATATTTGTTAAAAATACCGCCGTCCGGCTTTATGCCGGACGGCGGTATTATATTATCACGCGTCAATCATGCCCAGTAGCGCATGCTCTTGTTCTTCACACGGCTCCTGACATAATCCATATCGGAAATGATGATTCCAAGCCTGGAGTTGGCGGCGTGCACCACCTTGTTGTCCCCGATGTAGATCGCGACATGCGAAGCGTAGCTGGCGCTTCCGTAGAATACCAGATCTCCCGGTTCAAGGTCCTTGTCGCTGACTACTACTCCCTTCTTATAGCCAAGCTTCTGATAGGCTTCCGACGGTCCCTTCATCTGGTCGTCGGCAACTCTCATCAGCTGAATGCCGAAAGTCTGGAACACAGTGTAACAGAAACCTGAGCAGTCGGCGCCCTGAGTCAGGCTCGTGCCGCCGTATACATACGGATTGCCGACATACTTCTGAGCAAACGCCGCAATAGCCGCGCCTGAAGCATCGGAAAGGCTGGTCAGCTGACCGTCCTCTCCGGCCATATACGAGACGCCGTCCGCCTTCACGACGGTGCTTGTTTTCAGAACGCCGTCTTCATCAAAATAATACTGCTTCGATTCGATGGTCTGAAGGCCTGTCAGCGCCGCACCGTCAGTTCCGGTGTAGTACGTGTCTTTTTCCACCTTTATCCACTGGCCCTTGATCATATTTCCGGACTTATCGTAGATATAGATCTTGCCATCAACCTTCTGTACGCCGGTCTTGGGGACAGACGTCGCCTTCTTACGTACACCGTTCGCGCCGACATACCACTTACTGCCTATATACATGTTGGTTGCCATGCGGCCGTCGCTCTGGAAATAATAGTATTTACCCTTGAGCTTGATCCACCTGTCACGCGCGGCTTTCCCGGTCTTTGTCAGATAGTAGGTGTATCCGTCCACCTTCTTCTTTCTGCCGGCAAGCATCTTTCCGCTGGTCCTGCTGAAAAAATAATAGTCAATCCCTATCTTTGTCAGCCCTTTCGCCAGCTTGCCGTCCTCGCCCGCATAATATTTTTTCTTCTTATACTTGAAAAACCTTCCGCTGTATACAACGCCCTTGCCGTTCGTGATATACAGGTTCCCCTCAGAATCCTTCAGCTTTCCCTTCTGCAGCTTTCCGCTCGACATCGAGAAATAATACAGGTGGTTCCCGATCTTAGTAATGCCCTTCGCCTTCTCGCCGTCATCCTTCAGATAGGCCTTTCCCATCCACTGATTCCTGGCAAGAACACCGCTGTCGGTGGCGTAGTACTCCTTGCCGTCCGTGGTCTGGATCCATCCGCTCTTGCGCAGAAAACCGGACGGGTCGAAATAATACCACTCGCCGTTGATATTCTGAAGCCCCTTCAGGTAGGTGCCGTCCTGAGTCTGGTACATCGTATTGGCACCGGACTGAACAAAATCAGCCTGCACATATCCCGCACAGACAAACATAAGCGATAATACCAGCAGAATAAGGCCGGCCAGACGCTTTCTCATGAAACTTCCTCCTGATTAAAATGTTAGCAAATGTGTCCAAGAATGTTTCGATCTTCAGACGTTGTGATTACAAAATTATTACATTTGTTTTAATAATACTCTTGATGGCATATCATGTCAAGCAGTGATGTGATACCGGATAGCCATATATAAGCCGCATCACGATGCCGGGTACGCCATATATAAACGTCCCGCGATACCGGATGTGCCATATACAGCCTCAGGTTCATAAGTATCTTCCTTGACTCGGTTTTCCGCTGATTCTATACTTGACGCAGGCACAACGCCCTGCGGAAACTGAAAGCCGTGCAGCCCGCATACACGACGACGGCCGCGCGCGGCAGTATTTCCGTAAATGATCCCGCTCTGTGAAAGAGGTGCAATATGAAGATAGGTTTTATCGGCTGCGGAAGCATGGCTTCCGGTATGATCAGGGGAATTCTCTCCTCAGGGATGGCAGGCAGGGGTGACCTGACAGCGTCCGCGCGGACAGAAGAATCCCGCAGGCGTATAGTCTCTGAGCTTGGCATCGCCTGCGCGTCAAATGAAGAGATCTCCGCCTCGTCGGATTTTCTTGTTCTCGCGGTCAAGCCCCAGGTGTACGAGGAGGTCATTTCAGACATCCGCAGTGTAATAAAAGATTCTGCGGTCATTATCTCCATAGCGCCGGGCAAGACCCTTGAATGGCTTGGAAGCCGGCTCGGAAGCGGCAGGAAGATCGTCCGTGTCATGCCGAATACCACGTCGCTCGTAGGTGAGGGAATGAGCGGTGTGTCACCGAATGAACATGTGTCAGGCGAAGAGCTCGATAAGGTTCTGAATCTCTTTGGCTGCTTCGGCAGAGCTATGACGGTGCCGGAGCATCTTCTCAACGCGGTTACAGCCGTCTCAGGCAGCTCGCCGGCATATGTCTTCATGTTTATCGAAGCGATGGCCGACGGAGGAGTCGCGATGGGCATGAGCCGCGCACAGGCGCTTCAGTTCGCGGCGCAGGCAGTCCTCGGTTCGGCAAAGATGGTGCTCGAGAGCGGAATGCATCCCGGTCAGCTCAAGGATATGGTCTGCTCACCCGGCGGCACTACTATTGAAGCGGTCCGGGTTCTTGAGGAGAAAGGATTCAGAAGCTCCGTGATAGAAGCAGAGATGGCCTGCTATGACAAGGCCGGAAATATGTAGACAGACGCCCATAAAAAAGCGGTTTCCCGGTCTGTGCCGGAAAGCCGCTTTTCGTTCATAAATAATACTCCTGCCGGAGAAAACCGTCAGTTCAGCTTCAGTCCCTTGAGGATGTCTCCAAGGCCTGTTCCGATCGCCTCGCTCTTCGGAAGCTTGAAGGTGACCTTCTCTTCTCTCTCGGCAGCCGGCGCTGAATCATCAAGAGCCTTCATGCTGAGGCTGATCCTGCCGTCGGCAACCTTAGTGACCTTGACCGTGACCTTCTCGCCCTCTTTCAGGACCTCAGACGGGGTCTTGATCCTCTTCTGGCTGATCTGTGACACATGAAGCAGTCCGGTAACGCCTTTGCCGAGATTGACGAACGCGCCGTAGTCCTTGATGGTCTCGACCGTTCCTTCGGTCACAAGGCCGACCTTGACAGCTGCCGCCGCCTCCCTGCGCTCCTCAGCTTCCTTCTCCCTGAGAATCTCCTTGGCGGAAAGAACCAGCTTCCTTCCATCCTTCTGGGCGGTGATAACACGCGCCTCTATGCTCTTGCCTACCCAGTTGTTAAGATCCTCCTCCGACACAAAGCCAAGGCTCAGCTTCGAAGCCGGAATGAACCCGCGCACTCCCTCAAGGGTGGTGGTTACTCCTGACTTGGTCACGCCGTTGATCTTAACATTGACAGCCTCTTTCGACTCAAGCAGGCTTATCAGGCGGTCCCATGCCTTCTGCGCTGACGCTGCCTTCATGGACAGCACTACGTTCCCATGTCCGTCATCCGGGCGTACAACCGTCGCCTCAACCTCATCGGACGGATGAATGTTCTCCTGCAGGTTGTACGCGGGATCGTCGCTGACATCCTGCTTGCGGATAATACCGGTCGTTGAGCCGAGCTCGACCATGATCTTGTCCATGTCGACGCTCACTACCGTGCACTTCACCTTCTCGCCGCGCTCATATCTGCGCAGGGAGGCATCGATCTCCTCCTCATAGTCCGCCATGGACTCCACCGGCTCCTCAGCCTTCTTCTGCGCCTCATCCGCGGGAGCCTGCGCCTCTTCGGCCGCAGCCGGGGCAGCTTCATGGTCCTCGCTGGCGGTCTCAGCCGCCTCCGCAACTGCTTCAGCAGGTACAGCCTCGGCAGCCTCCGATACTGTCTCAGGTGCCTCTGTCCCAGCCGCAGCAGCCTGGATAGCTTCACCAGACTCAGATACAGCCTCCACAGTCTCAGATACGGCAGCCTCCTGCACGCTCTCTTCGGTTACCGGGGTCTTGATTTCCTGTTCCATAACAGACGGTCCTCCTAAAAAATTCATTATAAGCCAGTATATCACAATCTCAGGAAAATGCATCAGAAATGTTGCGGGACATCCGGCTCAGGTTATTTCTTCACATGAGCATGTGCGCGTGATATAATTGCACCGATGAAAATGTGTCGGGCATAACGTCCTTCGGACGCCTGTACAGTGCCGGCCCGAGCGGTATTAAGACAGCAGAGCGCGGAGAGATCAACAATCGCGTCCGGCGATTAATCATAATCATAGTTTTGAGAGGATCTATGGAAACAATATTGGCTGACATGAGGCGCGGCGTTGACAAAGGTCTCATGGAAAAGGCAGGGAGCATAATAAAGTCAGGCGGCCTGGTCGCATTTCCGACCGAGACGGTTTACGGGCTCGGCGGCAACGCTCTTGACCCGGAAGCTTCGGCGCGGATCTACAGCGCCAAGGGCCGCCCCTCCGACAACCCGCTGATCGTCCATATTTCCGGCATGGAAAGTCTTGACTATATTGTCGGCGAGGTTCCCGGGCAGGCTCTTATGCTCGCGGATGCTTTCTGGCCCGGGCCTCTTACCATGATCATGCCGAGAAGCGCCCATGTTCCATTATCAGTTACCGGCGGTCTGGATACTGTTGCGGTCAGGATGCCCGATCATGACATCGCCCTCGCGCTGATAGAATCCGGGGGAGGCTACATCGCGGCTCCAAGCGCGAACACCTCCGGAAGGCCAAGTCCAACCACGGCGAAGCATGTCATGGACGATCTTGACGGAAAGATCGATATGATAATAGACGGCGGCAGCGTTGGAATCGGCCTGGAATCGACAATCATCGATCTCACCGAAAGCGTGCCTATGGTCCTGCGTCCCGGATATATCAGTCTTGATATGCTCAGGGATGTTCTCGGAGAAGTCCGCATGGACCCGGGGCTTCACAGTGATGATCCCTCATTCCGCCCCAAGGCTCCCGGCATGAAGTACCGGCATTACGCCCCGAAGGCGGAGCTCACCATCGTCGAGGGCAGTGAGGAAAATGTGCGCGCGGCCATAGAGTCCATGGCGCGCGAAGCAATCTCACGCGGACAGGCCTGCGGTATCATCGCCGCGGATGAGGACGCCTCTTCATACAGCTGCGGGATCGTACGGTCGGCGGGAAGCCGCGCCAGAGAGATCACGATATCACGTCATCTGTTCGGGATTCTGCGTGAGTTCGATGATCTCGGCGTCGACGTGATCTATTCCGAATCATTTGACACCCCCCGGATCGGGATGGCCATTATGAACCGCCTGATCAAAGCGGCGGGACACCACATTCTCAAGGTATAGGAAGGTTTCGTCATGAAACACTATGATAAACTGATCTTTGTCAGCGAGAGTGACACCTCGACAAGTCCGATGGCGGAGGCGATCCTGCAGCAGGAATTTCTTCTTGAAGATATACTGATCACCTCGAAGGGGCTCGTCGTTCTGTTTCCGGAACCTATCAACCCAAAAGCCGAGGCGGTTCTGGTCAGCCACTCACTGTCCATGAAGGATCACGTCAGCGAACAGCTGACCGAGGATGACTTCGATGACCGCACCCTGATCCTGACTATGGATACCCATCAGATGGAACGCCTTCTGAAAGATCAGGAGAACGCCCGCAACGTGTTTACCCTCGCCTCGTATATCCAGGCGGATGAAGATATAGAAGATCCGTACGGCGGAAGCCTTGCGGATTACAACCGCACATATGAGACGTTAAAGGTATATGTCCTTCGGCTGTCAAAGATCCTGAGTATGGAGGAGACCCGGCTCCAGCAGGACTCGATGCGAGAGGATATCTGAGGAACCCCGCGCAGGGGCTTCCCCGACAACAGGCAAGAGCATTTAGCACCGATGCAACCGTATAAGGAGGTCTGAAATGTCAAAAGTTATGATTCTTGATCATCCGCTGATTCAGCACAAGGTCGGAGTTATCCGTCGGAAGGAAGTCGGAACCAAGGACTTCAGGACGATCGTATCCGAAATTGCCGGGCTTATGTGCTATGAGGCGACCCGTGACCTGAAGATGTCGAATGTCGAGATTGAAACCCCGATCTCGAAGACCACCGTCAAAGAGCTGTCAGGACGCAAGCTCGCGGTCATCCCGATCCTGCGCGCCGGACTTGGAATGGTCGACGGTGTTCTGACCATGATCCCGGCGGCAAAGGTAGGGCACATCGGACTCTACCGTGATCCCGAGACTCTCGAGCCGGTTGAGTACTACTGCAAGCTCCCTGAGGACTGCGGCGAGAGAGAGGTCTTCGTGGTCGATCCCATGCTCGCGACCGGAGGCAGCGCCTCGGCAGCAATCACCATGCTCAAGGAGCACGGCTGCCGGCATATCCGTCTCATGAACATCATCGCCGCGCCGGAGGGCGTTGAGCGTCTTCAGAAGGACCATCCTGATGTCGATATCTATATCGCGGCTCTTGACGAACATCTCAATGACCACGGATACATCGTTCCCGGTCTTGGCGACGCGGGAGACCGCATCTTCGGTACGAAGTAAAAACACGTGTTGTATCATGGCCGCCTTATTACAAGGCGGCCGTATTGTTAATCTGTTCCACTTCAGCGTTTCCTGACGCAATCCGCCAAGGGCTCGAAGGAAACGCTGATATAATCAGTGTATCCTCAGGTATTTATTATTAATCGGGAGTGTGACATGAGCGATAAGAGAAAAGATTATATTTCCTGGGACGAGTATTTTATGGGAGTCGCGCACCTGGCCGCTCTCAGGTCCAAGGATCCAAACACTCAGGTCGGAGCCTGCATAGTCAGCAGCGACAACAAGATCCTGTCCATGGGCTACAACGGTCTTCCCAACGGATGCTCTGACGACGAATTTCCTTGGGTGCGCAGCGCCGACGACGGTGACGAGCTGAAGACAAAGTATCCGTACTCTGTCCACAGTGAGTTGAACGCGATACTCAATTACCGCGGCCCGGGGCTTGAGGGAGCGAGGCTGTACGTCACCCTCTTCCCGTGCAATGAATGCGCCAAGGCGGTGATTCAGTCCGGCATCCGCACGGTTATCTACGGGGACGACAAGTACCGTGACGCGCCGAACAATATCGCGTCGCTGAGGATGCTCAACGCCGCAGGAGTCAGATGCTGCAGGTATCAGCCGACAGGGCGGAAGATAGAGATCAGCCTGTGATAATAAAGACTCAGCTTTGACCGGCTGCGCCTTCGCAGCCGGTCAAAGCTGAGGAATTAAGGCTGATTAATCACAGCCTGTAAGCTTTACAGCGGCCACAGTCCTGACCACCACTGCGCAACCTTATCCCAGAAGGTCGGCTGCTTCAGCTCTTCTCCATAGCGGTCGCACTGGTACGCTTCCGCGTTCGCGCCGCCCTCGTCATATGACAGATGATAATAATGCGTATCGAGGTGAATGCCTCTGACGCCGTCTATCATGCAGTGCGGCTGTATCTTGATCCTGCCGTTGAAGGCCTTGTCAGTCGGAATCTTTATCGTGACCACATGCTCTCCCGGTTTCTCCTCCACAGAATCAGACCATGATACATAGTCCTTACCGTTTATGATGTAGCCGTACATATGCATCGACACATGGAAACTGTCAACCTCATCACTCGTCACATTCGTGAGAACCATCGTGATGGTCTGAGTTTCCGGATCATAATCGCGATACTCGATATCAGCGGAGACCTCCTGCAGGTTGGACTGCTTATCCATCCACTCTGACGCCTTCTGAAGCTCTGTATTCACAAAGTCCAGGCCGTCACGCTCCACAAGCGTGTCCTCGGATGAGAACAGGTTCGTGCCGAGGCCGAGGCGGTTGCCCTCGATCTCAACGCCAAGAGCAGCCAGAGTGGTCGGGAAGTTGTCAACCGTGGCAAATTCTCTGTAATCGTCACGTTCCGGAGTGATCGGAGCATTGATGTACGCAGTGTATACCTTCCTGCGGTAATCGTAAGACGCCGATGAGCAGAACTCCTTGTTCATGGTCGGATGATCGCCTGACAGGATGATAGTCGTATTCTCATACCAAGGCTGCTGCTGGCACCATTCCACAAAATCCGCAACCTGGTTGTCGGAGCATTTGATGACATTGGCGTACTGAGTGTCATACTCATCTCCGCACAGATCACAGACATAGCCGTCAGGATAATGCGTATCCACCGTAAGCATCGTGAAGTCGAAGGGCTTGTCGCCCTCTCCGAGTTGTGTCAGCCTGTCCTTCGCGAAGTTAAACAGCTTCTCATCCTCGAATCCCCACCATACCTTGTAATCGCTCGGCAGCTCGCCGTTGGTAGTGTAGTGCTTCCAGTCATAGAAGTTGAAATTTCCGTGCTCAGTGAAGCACAGACGCCTTCCTCCGAAGGTCGCGTCAGAGCCGAAGCTCATGTTCATATCGTAGCCCTCAGCCTCAAGGATGTCTCCCAGGCAGGTGAGATCCGAGAAGAACGATGTCTGTGTGTTCATGAAGTTGGTGCCGACGCCCTTGAGCTCAAGCGGGATCTTCAGCGGAAGTCCGCTGGTAGCCGCGAACATTCCTCCCATTGTCCAGGTCGTATACTTGAGAGAATTGCCTCCGTCGAGAACCGTCTTGTCCTTGCCGGAGAAGTTCTCATTTTCCTCGGACAGCTTCGTAAGGCGCGGAATGTAGTTCGTATCGAAGAGTCCGCCGCTCTTCTTGTCGGAGTATGACACCTCCATGGATTCCAGGAATATGTATATCAGGTTGCGCTTCTTCTCGGGGAAGGTAAGCTTCACCGACTTCGGATCCGCATAGTTGTCCTCAATCCACGTGGATTCCTCGCCGAGAGAGCTCAGATGCTCAGATACGCCAAGCTTTATCCACAGTCCCGATATCTGGATAATGCCGAAAACTGCCGCCGCCACGCCGCATGCGGGCAGGAGCCAGGCTCTCAGAATGCTTCTGACCCTGGTGTTCTTCTTCTCATGGTCCGCCCTGAGCTCAGACTCCATCTCAGGCGTCAGTTCAGCCGGAACACGGATCTTCTTTCCGTTCTCATCCTTCGTCCTGCTTCCCTTTGGTGGCTGCTTCTTCATCAGGAAGATATGTTCCACCACCATAAGAGCCACCAGAATAACAACTCCCGGCACGACCGCGTATACGAAGTAGCTCATGATGATACCTGAATCCGTTCCGGTAAGCGGCTGTGTCATCGTAAACAGCACCTCGTCAAGAGTCAGATCTCCCCACTCCTGAAGAACCCACTGCGCGCTCCTTCCGGCGATCACAAAGAAAGTGATTACAAAATAAAGAAGAAACCGGATCACCTTCGTCCGTGTTTTTTCCCTCGCAAATGCTTCATTACTACTCATATTTAACCTCGCTCCAATAAAAAACCGAAAGGCATTATACCAGTTTCATGCTTCGTACTCAATAATCTGTTAACATTTTTCATAATTAATTCATGAAGAAATGCAGCCCGGCGAACGGGCTGCATTTCCGTAGAAGTACTGATTAATCCGTGCAGAAACTGTCTTAGATCTTCTTTGAAATGATATACTTCGGCCTGCGCTTTGTCTCCTCATAGATCCGTGCTATGTAGTAGCCTATGATTCCAAGCGAGATCATGATCACACTCCCGATCAGCAGGATCAGCAGTATGACCGTCGTGAAGCCCTCCACGGCATGCCCGGTGCAGTACCGCACAAGCGTCTGAATGCCGAGCACGATCGCGAGCAGGAACACAACGATTCCGGCCCCGGTCACTATCTGCATAGGCGCCGTCGAATAGCCTACTATATTGCTGATCGCGTAGGATACCAGCCTGCGGGTGGACCATTTTGACTCCCCGGCCTCGCGTTCCTGCACGTCAAACTCAACCTGTTTCTGGCGGAATCCGATCCATGAGCTCATGGCGCGGAAGAATGCATTTCGCTCAGGCATCTCAAGCAGGCTGTCCACGGCCTTACGGTCCAGAAGCTTGAAGTCTGACGCCCGTGACATATCGATCTTTACAGCTCTCGACATAATCCCGTAGAAGATTCCCGTCGCCGTCCGGTGAGCCACGGATTCCTTTCCGCGGGTACGCTTCACTCCCTCGACGACCTCGAAGCCGTCCTCCCAGCACCGGTACATCTCCACCAGGGTTGCCGGAGGATGCTGCAGATCGCAGTCCATGACCGCGGCACACTCGCCTCGCGACTCGGACAGACCCGCGAAGATCGCCGCCTCCTTGCCGAAGTTGCGGGAAAAATGAATTCCCCGCACATTTTCATTTTCAGAATGTGCCTCGCAGACCTCTCTCCACGTCCCGTCCTTTGACCCGTCATCGATGAAGATCAGCTCATACGGGATATGCTCTTGCTCCAGAAGCCCGCTCAAGACACTTGCGGTCTTGCTGACCATCAGCTCCTCGTTATATGCAGGAATCACTACAGAAAGCATGAGAATCTCCCCGTTCCGTCACTGCTTATCACCGGTATTCCGGAATACGATCAGCTTGGAGAAAACATAATTGAGCACCATGACTGCCACGCTCACCAGTATCTTCGCCCACATGCCCTTCACACCGAAGAGCGGCTGGCTGAGGCCTATATTCACAAGAAAAGGAACACTCACGATCTCGAAGATCCCCGTCAGTATCCTTGCGCCGATAAAAAGAGCGGCCTCGCGAAGCACGAAGCCGATCTTCCAGCTGTAGCTGCGGAATACCCAGAGCTTGTTCGTGACATAGGCAAAGATCACGGCGATGATCCAGGCGGCGGTATTTGACGCCGCCACGCTCCAGCCGGCCATTCTGACCAGGACGGCATATGAAGCCCAGTTCACCAAGGTGGTGAGTACGCCGGTGATAAAATAGACGATGAGTTCGCGGTATTTTGTATACAGGTTTTTAATTGTATCCATAACGGGGGTTATTCTAACACATTTCATTCAATTCCGCCATCAGAGTAATCCAAAATCCTCTGCCGGCAGACCTGCCGAGGTGCCGCGTGCCGGCTGCGCGAATCCCAGCTTTCCCATGGCTTCGCCCCGTCTTGCTTCGAACGTGGAATAGAAGTCGTCCACGTTCCAGTCGCACATGTAGAACTGCCGGAGTATGTAAATGCACACCCGTCGTCGAAGAGCGCTGTCCGGTTCGGTTCCCTCCAGAAGAAGGCGCGTCTTTTCCAGAACCGAGTGCCAGCTTCTGCAGAAGTCTTCATATGCGGAAAGGCCGGGGATCCCCAGCCATTTCCTCACCTTCATCTTTGTCACCGCCGGGCGGGTACACTCGTTGACCTGAAGAATATAATGAAAGTCTCCGTTCTCCCAGCTTCTGCCCAGAGGATACAGGCGGCAGATGCCGGGCCTGAAGTCATGGATGGAACAGCGCCCGTCATCCCCGAGATACGGACACACCATGGCCTCATCTGATGTATCGCCTGCTGCAGAAAGCGGGTTTCCCTGCGCATTGCAGGACAGCGTCTCAGACGAACCGCTGCCTTGCGGCACCTTTGACGGAGTCTTTTCATGAGAGCTGTCCTTCACAAGCTTAAGTACGGGAAGGATCAGCCCGTCGATAACCTTCAGTTCTATCGTATCGTTCAGCAGTTCTTCAAAGCTCCGGCCGAGAAAACGGTTCAGTTCAAATACGTCCAGCGGATCCAGCACGATCACTGGACCCATTCGGCAGCAGTCGCTGCAGCCGCTGCAGTCATTTGTTCCGACCCGTACCATGTCATTTGCCGTATAAAGCCTGCCGTCTGATATTTCCTCAACTGTCTCTTCACGAAGCATAATTCTGAGGATCCTCTCTATTTTACGATATGTTTCTTACCGCGTCCTTCATGCTCCTTATGTACTTTCCGACCTCAGGAGCAGCATTTTTTCCGTACTTTCCGATTATTTTAATGATCGCCGAGCCGACGATCGCGCCGTCAGACAGAGCTGCCATCGCAGCAGCCTGCTCCGGCGCCGAGATTCCGAAGCCTACAGCGCACGGGACATCTGTGACAGATCTGATCCTGTCTGTGATTGCGCCGATATCGGTCGTGATCTTAGTCCGCACTCCGGTGACGCCCAGTGACGAAACTACATATATAAAGCCGTCCGCGTCCGAAGCTATCATGTCGATTCTCTCCTCGCTGGTAGGCGCTATCAGCGAGATCAGATCTATACCGGCAGCTCTGCATGCCTGTCTGAATTCCTCTTTCTCCTCGAACGGCACATCCGGAAGGATCAGGCCGTCGATACCGGCCTCAGCGCATCTGCGGCAGAAGCCGTAACGGCCGCGGTCCTCTCCTGACGCTCCGTCAATCGGGCCGTCGCCGCCCTCGTGATATGAATATATCACATTTGCGTATGTCATGAATACCATTGGAACGGTAATCCCGTCATTATCGCGAAGTCCTTTGACGAAATCAAGTACCTGGTCCGTCGTAACCCCGCCCTCCAGCGCGGCGGCATTTGCGTTCTGAATCACAGCCCCCTCCGCGGTCGGATCAGAAAACGGGATTCCGATCTCTATAAGATCGGCGCCGTTCTCCTGTGCGGCCTTCACCACGCTCCTGGTCGTCTCAAGGTCCGGGTACCCTGCTGTGATAAATGGTATGAATGCTTTGCCGTGCGCAAACGCTTCACTGATTCTGCTCATGATGCATCCTCCCGTTCTGTATTTTTCCGCCAGTCTGATATTTCCCACATATGCAGAAGCCGGCACTCCTATGCTCAAGTCAATGGAATATCAGCGCCGCGGTATCTCGCGACCGCCGCGCAGTCCTTGTCGCCCCGTCCGGAGATCGTCACTATCAGGATCCTGTCCTTGTCCATCTGAGGCGCGAGCCTGACAGCGTGGGCTATCGCGTGTGAAGACTCTATCGCCGGGATGATGCCCTCGGTGCGGCTTGTGTATTCGAAGGCCTGTACCGCCTCCTCATCCGTGACCGGGACGTACTTCGCTCTCCCGATCGAGTTCAGGTAGGCGTGCTCCGGCCCGATTCCCGGGTAGTCAAGTCCCGCGGAAATGGAATACACCGGGGCGATCTGCCCGAACCGGTCCTGGCAGAACAGGCTCTTCATACCGTGAAATACTCCAAGTCTTCCCGTGCTTACTGTCGCGGCGGTCTCGAACGTGTCAATTCCGCGCCCCGCGGCCTCGCATCCGATCAGCTGCACATCTTCGTCATCTATAAAATTATAGAACGACCCTATAGCGTTCGAGCCTCCGCCCACGCAGGCGAGCACAGCGTCCGGCAGCCGTCCCTCCGCCTCAAGTATCTGCTCCCTCGCCTCCAATGAGATTACCGACTGGAAGTCCCTGACTATCGTCGGAAACGGGTGCGGCCCCATGACTGACCCAAGGCAGTAGTGGGTGTCCGCGATACGGTTTGTCCACTCGCGGAACGCCTCTGATACCGCGTCCTTCAGCGTCGCGGTTCCGCTGGTGACCGGGACGACGTCCGCCCCGAGAAGCTTCATCTTGTAGACGTTGAGAGCCTGGCGTTCTGTATCCACCTTCCCCATGAAGACCACGCACTCCATCCCGAAGTACGCCGCCGCCGTTGCGGTGGCGACACCGTGCTGTCCCGCCCCCGTCTCGGCGATGAGCCTGGTCTTTCCCATCTTCTTCGCAAGCAGCGCCTGTCCGAGCACATTGTTGATCTTGTGCGCCCCGGTGAAGTTCAGGTCCTCTCTCTTGAAATAGATCTTCGCCCCTCCGAGATCCTTCGTCATCTTCTCCGCGTAGTACAGGCGGCTCGGCCTGCCTGCGTACTCATTAAAGAGTGTTTTCAGCTCCTGCCTGAAGCTTCCGTCATTTTTGAAATGTGTGTACGCCTCGTCAAGCTCTATTACCGCATTCATGAGCGTTTCCGGAATGTAACGTCCGCCGAACTGTCCAAACCTTCCGCTCGAATCCGCATTAAGTGCCATGCTTTCCTCCTTTGCAGCTTATGAATTCAGCCCCCGGCCTCTCCCGTATCTGCTTCCTGATCTGTTTCTACTCCGGAGCTGACGCGGGCTGCAGATGTATACTTCTCACTGTCTCAACAAACCTTCATACCTTCTCCTCATCCTTGGCCTGATCCGTTTCTACTCCGGAGCTGACGCGGATGCAGATGTACACTTCTCACTGCCTCAACAAACCTTCGTACCTTCTCCTCGTCCTTAGCCTGGTCCGTTTCTACTCCGGAGCTGACATCGACAGCCTCCGGACATGTCCTCATGACCGCCTCAAGAACATTTTCCGGAGTCAGGCCTCCCGCCAGGATGAAGCTTCTGCCAATGTCCCGGACCAACGACCAGTCGAAAGCCTCTCCGCTCCCTCCGGATCCGTGATCAAGCAGTATCATGTCTGCCGGGCTTATCGCGGCCCGCTCAATATCGGCACCGCTGTCGATACGGTATGCCTTGATGACATACTTACCTGTCCTCTCCCGCAGCATTCGTATCTCGTCGTCGCTCTCCGAACCGTGCAGCTGAATGACATCCATAAGGTTCTCCCTCGCAAGGCTGACGATCCATTCCGGGTTCTGGTCGAGGAACACCGCTGTCCTCAGTATTCCGGGACGAAGTCCTGCCGCCAGTCCGGCCATTTCCCTGGGAGTCACGCTCCGGCTTCTGCCCTCAGCAAGAATAAATCCGGCATAATCCGGCATATGCCTGTTGACGATCTCTATATCCTCGGGGTTTCTGAGCCCGCATAGCTTAATTCTCACGTGCCGGATGTTCCTTTCAGTTATCTCACTCACAAAGCCCCCCTTCTGCAGTACTCATTCCCTGCCGCTGCGCTGTTGAGTAATCATTCCCTGCTGCGCTGCTGAGGACTCATTCCCTGCCGCTGCTCTGATGAGGACTCGTTCCATGCCGCTGTTCTGATGATCGCGCAGCTCCCTGAGCATCCCCGCCTTGTCGTCCGCGCGCATCAGTGTCTCACCCACAAGGCAAGCGTCGGCTCCGGCCTCCCTCAATGCCCGCACATCCTCTGCGCTCCTTATACCGCTCTCCGCTACAAACAGGATTCCTTCCGGAACCAGAGACCTCAGCCTCCCTGAATTGCCGACATCCACAGTGAAGTCCTTCAGGTTGCGGTTGTTCACGCCGATCATCCTCGCGCCGGCGGAAACAGCTGTCATAATCTCTTCACCGTCATGTGCCTCAACCAGTGCCGACATGCCAAGGCTGTCAGATATCCTGATGTATCTCTCAAGCGTCCTCTCTTCCAGCAGTGACACTATAAGCAGCACAGCCGACGCGCCGAGTGTCTTCGCCTCATAGATCATATACTCGTCCACCGTGAAATCCTTGCGTATGCACGGCGTCTTCACCTGCTTCGTGATCTCCCTGAGATAATCATTGCTTCCAAGGAACCACTTCGGCTCTGTCAGCACGGATATACACTCGGCTCCGGCCTTCTCATACTCACGCGCTATCTCAACATATGGAAAGCTCTCCGCGATAACGCCTTTTGACGGGGACGCTTTCTTAACCTCACAGATAAACGCGATATCCGGGCCGGACAGAGCCTTCTCAAACGCAAACCTGCCATGCGGATTCCCGGGAGCCGTATCCTTGCCATACGCTGTCCTTGTTACAGAAACTGATGCATTTGCGTCAGACGAAGCCGCGGCAGTTTCGTCTGACGTAACTATGCTCTTTTCATATGCCGTCTCTTCCTCTGCGGTTCTAAGCGCAAGCTCCCTCATCTGTTCGAGGCTGACTCTCTCTTTCGCTTTCTCTACCCTGAGTCTGGCATGTGCCGCCAGTTCATCTAATATGGTCATGTGTCTGTTCCTTTATGGTAATGTGCCTGTTCCTTCATATCTCCTGCGACAGCCTGATTATCTCCTCAAGCTTCTTCGCTGCCGCTCCGCTGTCAATCAGGTTCGAGGCAAGCTTCACTCCGTCTGACATTGACTCAGCCTTCCCGGCTATGAACAGTCCTGCTCCGGCATTCATAAGCACTATGTCGCGCTTCGCGCCGGTTATCTGTCCTGAGAGAATACCTCGAACAGTCTGCGCGTTTTCCTCCGGACTGCCGCCCCTGATCTCACTCTTATCCTCGCTCTTAAGGCCGAAGTCTTCTGGCCGTATCACGATATCCCGGTAATATCCGTCACGAAATTCCGTGATCTGTGTCGGGGCGCTGATGGATATCTCATCGAGACGGTCTGTTCCATACGCGACCACTCCTCTCTTCACACCAAGACTCATCATGACCTTGGCAAGCGGCTGCACCAGCTGACCGCTGTAGACTCCAAGCAGCATGTAATCCGGTTTCGCAGGGTTAGTCAGCGGACCCAGAATGTTGAAGACGGTGCGGATGCCGAGTTCTCTCCGTATCGCTCCGACATACTTCATTGAGGTGTGGTATTTCTGCGCGAACATAAAGCAGAAGCCGGCGTCCTGAAGCAGTCTGCGGCACATATCCGGATCCTGCTGAATGTTGACTCCAAGAGCCTCCAGGCAGTCAGCTGTCCCGCAGTCCGACGAAGCCGCGCGGTTGCCGTGCTTCGCAACCTTCACTCCGCCCGCGGCCAGGACAAATGCGCTTGTGGTCGAGATGTTGAAGCTGTGGGCGTTATCCCCGCCTGTTCCCACGATCTCAAGAACCTCCATTCCGGGGTGCTCCATCACAGTTGCCTTCTCGCGCATCGCGGCAGCGCAGCCCGATATCTCATCTATAGTCTCGGCACCGGTTGATTTGGTTGACAGCGCAGCCAGAAATGCCGCGTTCTGAGTCGCCGTCGTTTCGCCGTTCATGATTTCACTCATGACTTCGTATGCTTCCTCATAGGTCAGATCCTGCTTGTCGACGATTTTTACAATAGCTTCCTTAATCATCTGTGTACCTCCTGACGCTCTTTTTTGCTTATTTCCACAAAGTTTCCAAGTATCCTTCCGCCATGCGGAGTAAGTATCGATTCCGGGTGAAACTGTATCCCGTATATCGGAAGGATCCTGTGCTCCACGGCCATGATCTCGCCGTCATCTGTTCTGGCGGTCACCCTCAGACATTCCGGCAGCGTCTCTTCAACAGCGGCAAGCGAATGGTACCGTCCCACCTGTTCGCTTTCGCTCAGTCCCGCGAACAGAGAGCTCTGTGTATCGATCCGGCACGAAGACGTCTTCCCGTGCATAAGTTCCTTCGCGTACCCGATTGCCGCTCCAAAGGCGGCGCATATGCTCTGATGCCCCAGGCACACCCCAAGCAGCGGCGTTCTGCCCTGTGTCCTGCCCATTTCACGAATGAGTTCTATACACACGCCGGCATCCTCCGGCCTCCCCGGCCCCGGAGAAATGATAATGCCCGACGCGTTCATTTCCAGTATCTGCCCTGCCGTGTATGAGTCATTTCGTATCACCCGGATGTCGGACTCAATGGCTCCGACCATCTGAAACAGGTTATAAGAAAAGCTGTCATAATTATCTATTAAGAGAATCATATCAATCTCCGTTCCGCCGCCTCCGGCCGGCGGCCAAATAGCCTTGGAAGAGTGCCTTTCACACTTATCTTAGTTCCGCCGCCTCCGGCCGGCGGCCAAATAACCTTGGAAGAGTGTCTTTTACATCAAAGCTCCTCCTGTGCCATCTCCAGCGAGACCATGACAGCGCGCGCTTTATTCATGCTCTCCTCATACTCCCTGTCAGGGTCCGAGTCCGCCACAATTCCCGCGCCGCTCCTGACAAACACTTTCCCGTTCTTCCTGTACGCAATCCTGATCGCTATGCACAGATCAAGATTGCCCGTGAAGCTCAGATACCCGATGGCGCCTCCATAGATGCCCCTCTTGTTGTTCTCCAGGTCATTTATGATCTGGGCGGCCCTTATCTTCGGAGCACCGCTCAGGGTACCTGCCGGAAGGATCGCTGCCACAGCATCGAGCGCGTCCTTGTCATCCCTGATCCTCCCGCGCACAGTCGAGCCGATATGCATGACATGCGAATACCGCTCGATCTGAAAAGCCCGCTCCACCTCGACACTGCCGAACTCAGATATCCTGCCTATGTCATTTCTTCCCAGATCCACCAGCATGCTGTGTTCGGCAAGCTCTTTCGGGTCCGCGAGAAGTTCCTTCTCCAGTGCCTCGTCCTCCTCCTTCGTTTTCCCTCTGGGCCTTGTCCCCGCGAGCGGAAATGTGTGCAGCACTCCGCCTTCGAGCTTCACCAGGGTCTCCGGCGACGCGCCTGCGACCTCAAGATCCGAGCTCGCGAAGTAAAACATGTACGGGGACGGGTTCACGGTCCGAAGTACGCGGTATGTGTTCAGCAGGCTTCCCTCAAATTCCGCCTCCAGCCGGTTCGACAGCACCACCTGAAAGATGTCCCCCTCGAAAATGTGCCGCTTTGCCTTTTCAACCATCACGCGGAACTGATCTTTCGAGAAGAGCGGACGCACAGGCGAGGTCATTTTCCCCGGAACAATATCAGCCATTGTCCCTCCGCGGACCAGCTCAGCCATGTGTCCGAGCTCAAGCACGGCCCGGTTGTAGGATGTCTTAAGAACCTCCTCGTCCTCAGACAGTTCCATATTCACGATAAGAATCAGCTTCTGCCGATAGTTGTCGAAGCAGATCACCTTGTCAAACAGCATCAGGTCGACATCCTTGAAGCCCTCCGTGTCCCCGGCGTCAAGGTGAAGCCCCCTCTCAGAATATTTCAGGTAGTCGTAGGAGAAGTACCCTACCAGCCCGCCCGTAAATGAGGGCAGTCCGTCTATCTCAGGTGAGGTGTGCTCCGCCAGAACCTGTCTGATATACTGTCCGGGATCTTCTGTCTCAATCTGCAGGGATCCGATCTTCATGCACCCGTCAAGACAGGTTATTTCCAGCTTCGGATCATACCCCAGGAATGTGTATCTCCCCCAGCTGTCATGCCCTGAGACAGATTCCAGCATGTAAACATGTCCTGAGACATTGCGCAGTGCCTGAAGAACCTCTATGGGTGTGCGCAGATCTGAGAGAATCTCAGCACTCAGCGGGTAAACACTGTACCGGCCCGCATACCCGCCAATCTGCTCCATTGATGCTGTGATATTCATGACGCTCCTCCTTTCAAAGCTTTGCCGATA
>DFHY01000053.1:34978-36922 GCA_002371345.1 Lachnospiraceae bacterium UBA3711 | reverse complement strand
CATCAAGCACCTACTGGAACCAGGTACACGGACATACCGCGGAGGACGTGAAGAAGGATCTTGAAGGCCTTCAGACCATGAGGAACCTGGCAAGAAACATGGCGTTCATGATCCGCGCGTTTGCCCTGGCAAAGGAGGCGGAAGGGTATCCGCTGATGGAGAGAGATGTATTCACAAGCTTCCCGGACGGGAAGTCATAAGCTTCTTTGACCTGATAATGATAATTATTTTTGCCATTATCAGGATTTTCTGTAAAATATAGTGAATAATGTGGTAAAATACTCTTCGATTATTCTGATGAAGAGAGGAGTCATATCTCATGAAAGAACTGATGCTGGGCAACAAGGCTGTTGCCCGTGGTCTCTATGAAGCAGGCTGCTGCTTCGCGTCCAGCTATCCCGGAACTCCGAGCACGGAGGTTACTGAGGAGCTGGCAAAGTATGATGAAGTCTACTGTGAGTGGGCTCCCAATGAGAAAGTGGCTATGGAAGCTGCCTTCGGAGCGTCGCTTGCCGGCCGCAGGTCATTCTGCGCGATGAAGCACGTCGGGCTCAACGTGGCAGCGGATCCGCTGTACACGATGTCGTATACCGGAGTAAACGCCGGACTCGTGATCGTGGTCGCCGATGATGCCGGTATGCATTCATCGCAGAATGAGCAGGATTCCAGGCATCACGCCATTGCGGCGAAGCTTCCGATGCTGGAGCCGTCGGATTCACAGGAAGCGCTTGAGTTCACTAAGCTGGCCTATGAGATCTCTGAGAAGTATGACACTCCTGTGCTCATCAAGATGTGCACGAGGGTCTCTCATTCCCAGTCGGTCGTAGAGACTTCAGAGCGCCATGTGCCTGTGAAGACATACGAGAAAAATATCTCCAAGTATGTCATGATGCCGGGCAACGCGAAGAAGAGGCATCCGGTTGTCGAGGAGCGGACACGCCTTCTCAGGGAGTATGCAGAGAACGGACCGGTCAACAGGGTCGAGATGGGTGATACCTCGATCGGAATCATAACATCATCCACCTCGTACCAGTATGTGACTGAGGTATTCGGAGATTCCGCGTCTGTCCTGAAGATAGGGATGGCGAATCCTCTGCCGGATAAGCTGATTCTTGACTTCGCGAAGAAGGTTGACAGGCTTGTCGTGGTTGAGGAGCTTGATCCTGTCATTGAGAATCACTGCCGCGCGCTCGGACTGGATGTGCAGGGAAAGGATATCCTGCCGGTCTGCGGAGAGTTCTCCCAGAATATGATAGCGAAGGCTCTTGGCAGGCAGGTGCCGGAATCAATCTCACTGAAAGAAACGCTGCCTCTGCGCCCTCCGGTGATGTGTCCTGGATGTCCTCACCGCGGACTGTTCTACACACTCAGGAAGCTCGGCTGCACGGTGCTCGGCGACATCGGATGCTATACACTCGGAGCGGTCGCGCCGCTTGCCTCGATGGAGATGTGCCTGTGCATGGGAGCGTCCGTCTCCGCCATTCACGGCTTCAACAAGATGGGCGGGGAAGAAACTGAGAAGAAAACGGTGTGCGTGATCGGAGATTCGACATTTATGCATTCCGGCATGACCGGCCTTGCAAATATCGCCTACAATCAGAGCAGCTCCACCGTCATCATTCTTGACAACTCCATAACCGGCATGACAGGGCATCAGCAGAACCCGACTACGGGCCTGAACATCAAGGGGGATCCTGCGGGGAAGATAGACCTGGAGGCATTGTGCCATGCGATGGGATTTGATCGGGTTCGGGTTGTGGATCCGTATGATCTCTCTTCATGTGAGGAGGCTATCAGGCAGGAACTTGAGTCAGGCGAGCCGTCGGTCATCATTTCCAGGCGCCCGTGCGCACTGCTTAAGTATGTGAAGAAGAAGGCTCCGCTGAGGGTGAATAAGGACAGATGCAAGAGCTGCAGATCCTGCATGAAGATCGGATGCCCGGC
>DFHY01000053.1:12509-34866 GCA_002371345.1 Lachnospiraceae bacterium UBA3711 | reverse complement strand
TGCGGAGTATGCACGCAGATGTGCAGGTTCGGCGCGTTTGAGTCAGAAGAAGACGATGGAAAGGAGAAGGCGTAATGGAGACGAAGAATATCATGATCGTCGGCGTCGGAGGGCAGGGCTCGCTTCTTGCCAGCAAGCTTCTGGGACATCTTCTCCTGACGCAGGGCTTTGATGTCAAGGTCAGTGAGGTACACGGCATGTCTCAGCGCGGAGGAAGCGTGGTGACCTATGTGCGTTACGGGGACAGGGTCGCGTCTCCTGTAATTGATGTGGGAGAGGCGGATTTTATAGTTTCATTTGAGGTGCTTGAGAGTGCCAGATGGCTGCCTTATCTCAGAACCGGAGGGCAGATAGTGACGAATACCCAGCAGATCGATCCGATGCCGGTTGTTACCGGAGCGATGTCATATCCGGAGAACCTTGTGGAGAAGATGCGCGAAGCCGGGGCAAAGGTGGACGCCATGGACTGTGTGTCCCTGGCAAGGGAGGCAGGGTCTGTGAAGGCCGTCAACCTGGTGCTTCTCGGACGCCTCTCGCACTATTTTGATTTCCCGGTGGATGTCTGGCAGAAGGCAATAGAGGAGTGCGTTCCCGGGAAGTTCCTCGAGATGAACCGCAGGGCGTTTGAACTCGGAAGAAACAGGATATAAGGCAGTAAAGTTTGAACCGGCCGTACGCGGCTGCCTTTGGAGAAGGAAACATACGGAATACGGTTCAGGAAAGGAAACACGATGGAGAAATATTATCAGCAGGAAGTGGAATGCGCTACGCCGGAGATTATGCGCGGGATTCAGAATGAGAAGCTTCTGAAGCAGGTGAAGCACGTCTGGGACAATGTACCTTATTATCGGAAGAAGATGGAAGAGAAGGGAGTCACGCCGGATGATATTCATTCGATTGATGACCTTCACAAGCTCCCGTTTCTTTCCAAGAAGGATCTTCGCGACGCGTATCCGTACGGGCTTCTCGGAAAGCCTCTGAAGGATTGCGTCAGGATTCATTCCACCTCAGGCACAACCGGGAAGAGAGTGGTCGCGTTCTACACGCAGCATGATATAGATCTGTGGGAGGACTGCTGCGCAAGGGCGATCATGGCGGCCGGCGGAACAGATGAGGATGTATGCCAGGTTTCCTACGGCTATGGCCTGTTTACCGGAGGCGCCGGGCTTGACGGAGGCTCACACAAGGTGGGCTGCCTTACGGTTCCTACTTCGTCCGGAAATACCGACAGGCAGATTATGTTCATCCGTGACCTTCAGGCCAGCATCATCTGCTGCACTCCATCGTACGCGGCCTACCTTGGCGAGCGGATGAAGGAGATGGGACTTGGCCCGGATGATATACCTCTGAAGGCAGGAATCTTCGGCGCGGAGGCCTGGTCTGAGGAAATGCGTCAGGACATCCAGAAGACGATGGGCATCAAGGCTTACGATATCTACGGGCTGACCGAGCTGTCCGGCCCAGGCGTGTCATTTGAATGCTCTGAACAGAACGGAATGCATGTAAACGAGGATCATTTTATTCCGGAGATCATCGATCCGGATACGGAGGAGATCCTTCCCGTCGGAAGCGAGGGCGAGCTGGTCTTCACCGCGCTGGATAAGGAAGCATTTCCGATGATCCGTTACAGGACCCGTGATATCTGCAGTCTTTCCAGGGAAAAATGCTCCTGCGGGCGCACACTCATCAAGATGGCGAAGCCTAAGGGACGCTCCGACGACATGCTTATCATCCGCGGCGTCAACGTATTCCCGTCACAGATTGAGACAGTCCTGCTCAACCTGGGCTACGCGGCGAACTACCAGATCATCGTAGGACGTGTCAACAATACAGACACGCTCGATGTTCATGTTGAGATGACACCGGAGATGTTTACGGACAATCTGGGCGAGATAAACAGGAGACAGAAAGAACTTGTCGACAGTCTCAAGTCAATGCTCGGCATCAAGGCGAACGTGAAGCTGGTTGCGCCGAAGACAATCGCGCGCTCGGAAGGCAAGGCTGTGAGAGTGATTGATAACAGAAAGATATGAGGAGGGAAAGCAATGGCGATTAAACAGATATCCGTCTTTTTGGAAAACAGCCCCGGTAAGCTGGACGAGATGACAAAGATCCTCGCCGACGCGGGCATTACACTCCGAGCGCTGTCACTGGCGGAAACCAAGGATTTCGGAATCGTCCGCATAATCGTTGATAATGTCATTGAGACCGCGACTATTCTGAAGGAGCATGCATACATCTCGAGCATGACGCCGGTTGTGGCAGTCATGGTTCCGGATATTGCAGGCGGCCTGAACAAGGTGCTGGCCGCGCTTACTTCCGCGAGTGTCAACCTCGAATACATGTACTCTGCGCTTGCGGGCGGAAAGGGCGGCAACGCGTATATGATTCTGCGCGTGGAAGACATAAAGAAAGCGGAGAAAGCTCTGCGTTCGGCAGGATTCAGGCTGGTGGAGAAGTTCCCGGACTGATCCGCCACTTATACGATCAGGAAAAACATGGAGCGGGGGATTCAACTCAGTTGGGGAATCCCCCGCCTTTTTGGCGGCCATTTATTCTTCATCGCGCAATGCCCGCAGGCGGGTCCTGACTATTCTCTCGGGTGTGTGATCCCGGACAGTGCCTTATCAAGGGCGCGGTAGCTTTCTCTCAGCCTGTAGAACAGCTCGTCGGGAAGCGGCTCTTTCTCCCACTTTGTGCCGGACTCAGTAATCTTATTGCGCGCTCCGAAGAATACGCCGTTCAGGCAGCGGGCGCTGTCATTCCAGTTTCCTTTGATGACTTCAGGAATGGTCAGGCCGACGGAGGAGATGCCGGGCGCGATGTAGGGCTTGTAGCCGAGGGCACGGACAGAGATGTTCGCGCCGACCGTCAGGTTGGTCAGCTTCTCGGTGGCGGCGTCATCGTAGTACTGCGCAGAGATGCTGTTGACGGCAACCAGTCCTTTCCCGTGCGGACCGAAGACACGGCCGCTCTGCCGGAAATGAGAGAAGCGCTGGTCACCGGGAGCTCTTTTATCTGCGTAATATGCTGCTCTGGCGAACATGACGCCGAGCCCGAAGCCCTGGACCTGTTCCGGATGGAGATAGCGGGCGGCCTCCTGGCACAGAAGATCCAGAGGATCCGACACCACGCCGAACAGGCCGCGGTAGTCCGCTGCCAGTGCCTGCCTGGCATATTCACGGAGAATCAGGCGGTTCCGGGAGAACTGAGCCATCCGCACGTCACCCTTTGCCTCCTCGCCGACCGGCGGTACCCCGCCGGTTGCGCAGAACATGAAGATATCGCAGTCAAACAGTGAAGCTTCGTCAAGAATGACTACATCAGGATAAGCGATACTGCCCAGAGGGGAGAGTATCTGTCCGATCTCTATTTCCAGCCGGGAGAGGAGCTTCTGGTCTATGTCATAGATTCCGATCCGTGATACCGTATCGGCTCCTGCGATCCTGAGAGCAATGGCGGCATTTCTCCCCACATCACCCATGCCGGCGATATGAACCGTCTTCTTGTCATCCGCATCCCTCATCAGCCACGGATATGATTCCAGACGATTCTTATTATATGGATATTCCGAAATCAGATCTGTAATCTTGCGCATAATTATTCTCCCTTTCCGCCATCATAGTTATGGGCAGAAGGTACTTTTGCCCACAACATAATGACATATATGAGCTTGCTGTCCCACAGCTATAACACGAGAATTGTGTTTCAGAGCCTGAACTCTCCGTCCAACAGATGCCTGAGCCGCCTGAGCTTCTGTATCTCGCGATCCAGCAGGGCTGACGGCGACTCCTGGATAACGGATGAATCCATGATGCAGGTGTCCGGGTGCCTGGGCTCCGCCAGCACTTCCTTTATGCGGGAGAGAGTCAGCTTTCGGTGGTATTTCTTCTGGTAAAGCTTCTCCAGAACCAGGAATATGCTCTTCGCGTTTTCCAGACAGACTCCGGACATACTGTAGAAGGCCGCCATTGAAGCTCCCTTCATAAATGACGGAAATTGGTACGGGAGGATCGAATTCACCGACGGCAGCGACGGTGATGACTGCGCCTTGTCCTTTACCCGGATTCCGTCTCCTCCGATGAATGGATACAGATCCGATTCGATCAGCCATGAACGCATGTTGGGAACAAAGTATACTGATTCGATAGGTACGCCTGACACACCTGCGAGATCCCGTCCGCGGCCTGAGCATATGCCGACTATCAGCTTGTCGAGAACGACTCCCTCCTGCTTCATGACCTTATTTACCGCTTCGAGCCGGTAGCCCTTGTGGTAAAGATCATCTGCAAGAATCACAGGGCGCATGAAGGACTTGATGGTTCTGAGCTGAATATTCAGCGGAGTATACTGCGGGAACTCACGGATCTCGAAATGCTCCATATCGATGTCGTAGAGCTTCTCGGTGTTCAGGTCTTTGGTTACACAGTTAGGAACCAGGACTCCTTTCAGGATCTTGCCGTAAGGCACACAGATGTGGTCTCCGAGAGCTTTTGCCGAGTACTGTACCTTTGAGAGCGGATTATTTCTCATGATCATCTGTATCAGCCGGTGATTCATGACTTCAGAGTCAAAGCACAGGACCAGCTGTCCCGGGAAGAGGGCGGCGATCTCACGGCGAAGCCGCATGTTGCACTCCCACAGAACTCTTCGTGTCTTCGGGTCATCAAGAAACGGGTCCTTGATGAAGGATGGAGTGTCAAAAAACAGGACCAGAGGATGTCTCATGTCGACGATATAGCAGTCCTCGAGGGCAGGGTGCGGCAGGAAACCGAATGAGCTCAGAATATCGCTGTATTCCCCGGTGTGGAAGCAGACCGCGTATGAGAAGCCTTCCTCCTGGCAGTGCGCCAGCATCTCGCACAGGGCAGTGAAGCTTTCGCTGCGTATGTCGTCAGATTTTCCGAGAATCTTTGTGATCACGTAGGCCGGCCCGCAGAGCTGATCCCTCAGCTTCGCGGCGAGATCTATGTCGGAGCATTCCCTGAGCAGTTCATTTACTTCCAGATTATGATAGAGGACGGCTCCGCATATATTGCCGGGAGCGTCATCATTTTTCAGAATGACTGCCTGCACATTGCCGGCTGATGAATCACCGGATGAACTGCGGATGCTGCCGAACTCCCGCTCGAGATCACTTATGAGCGTTTCATCCGCGGTGTCCTGAATAACAGTGTCAACAGCCCTTGTCCTGGCCGCGCGCTTATAAATGGGATCCATCGTGTACAGCCCGAGATCGTAGATATAGTTCTGGACGACATTTTCGACAAGGTCGGCGATGTCCTTGTTGTCAGAGACATTGCGGCGTATGCGTGTTGAGCTCATGTTCTCAAAGTAAGCAGGAAGCTTAAGCCACAGTATATCCGACTTCAGCCTGCCGAAGGACTCCTCGGCGGGCATCATGGTACCGGATGAGCCTTCCGTGTTCCTTGCGAAGATGATGTGCGGAAATGAATGTACCGAGTGTTCGGACGGCTTCGCCCTGTAGGCTGAGGCGTGCTCTATCACATCGCTTCCGGCGACGATATAGACCTCCTCCCCGGGGAAGCACTCACGAAGACGCTTCAGATCGTCCGGACAGGCTATATTTACGGGAATCTCGATCGGGAACAGGAATACATGATCAAGATCTGCGACTGACATGACCATGATCTTTCTCCTGATTTTATAGGGCTGTGTATTCTTTGACCATGAGAATTCATCGACGGCCAGGAATACATGGAATCCCATGGAAGCGATCTCCCTTACTATCGCCTTATGTCCCAGTGAGAATGGGTCAAAGGTTCCCGGGAAGAACGCGATCTTTTTGCGCTTCTCGAAGGAGATTGCCTCATGCTCAAGCAGATAATCGGAAATGAACCGGTATATGTGATTGAGGGAAGCCGCGTTGTAGTACCACAGCATGTTTTCCTGATCCCACTGAATGAAGGTGAGGACCTTCCGCGCCATGGATGTAAAGTATTCCTTCTTCTGCTCTATATTGATGTCGGGGCTGCCGAACAGGCCTTCTCCCAGGAAATAGAATGCCTCCCTCGCGACCTCGTCATTGAAATGTACGGTACCTGAAAAAAGAATCCCCTCCAGAGCTATTCTCTCGCTCTTTGGGATCCTGCTGATCTGAGGATCCTTAAGGATGACGCTTACTGTCTCCAGCGTCAGGATCGGGACGGACACGGCGGGGCTGCCGTACAGCGCCTTGAATTGTTCAAGCAGCGCCAGCCGCTCGTCCTCATCCATGAGAATATATATCCGGCCCATGAACTGAGGTATGTATTTGGATACGGAGTATCGTCCCATGGAGAGAGCGCGGACGAGCTCAAGCACTATCTCATAGCGCTGGGACGCCGACAGATGCGGCATGATCCTGACAAGGTTCTCACCGGCCTGAAGCTTGTTGGTGACGCTGGTGGTAAACTGAAGAAGATTCAGCAGATGGGACGCGTACTGGTACACCTTCAGATGGTCGCTCTCATCGAGCATTTTCTGCTGAAGGATCTCAAGGTTGACCAGCTTGTAGATCCAGGGGATCTCAGATCGCTGGTTATCGATATAAAGAAGCTTCTCATCATATTCGAGGAGCATCTCTTCGCCGAGGGCAAGAGAGCGGATGCGGGCGATGAGATAGCGCACGCACACCGGAGAGCTGTCCCCTGTCTCCAGGCTCCGGACAACATTCAGCATCTCCTCATCGCACGCGCAGCCCTGCTTCAGCCAGCACATAAGGAAGCGCAGCGCGCATACACGTATCTCAAGATCATCGGAGATAAGGAACTGCCTGGCAAAACGGAAGAGCAGCTTCTGCTGGTTCGCGCTGCACAGCAGGTACGGAATCTCCGGCAGGCAGTCCAGAAGCAGGAACCTGGTGAGGGGTTCCCAGCGGGAGGACTTGTAGTGCTCCATGATCACATTCAGAACATCGCGCCTCTTGTCTGCGCCGCACATGGACAGAAGCGTCCTGACGACGGTCTTCATGCTGTATCCGACCCACCGTCTGTGCTGCTGAGTCATCATATGGCTGGGGAACAGCATCCTGTGGAAAAATGAACTCCAGATGTCAACCATTCTGCGCCCTATTCTGGGTGCCGATACATCCTGAGGGAGCTCCTTGCGGAATGTGATGTCGAAGCCTGCTATAACGGACGCGGCGATCCGGGCGCTCTGGCGGCGTATATCCCCGTCCTGATGGGACAGCATCTCATACAGGAAATCAAGTATGACCAGCTTCTGCTCCTGCGAGAGATATCCCGAGTATTCATCGAGAACGGTAAGGAACGCGCGGACATGCCTCCAGTCCTTCTCGCCGCGGATATCCTCAAGAAGGCTGATAAATGAGACGTCGTGACTGGTAGTGTACATGACCTTCAGGTTCTGTGAGATGGCAAGAAACTTGAAGGCCTGTACCATCTCATCAGTGTTCATGAGGGAATAAGGGGTACCGGCAGGCGGGGCGTGGAAAGGACTCTCAAGATCGGTTGAAACTCCCAGAGATACCAGATAATCCTCGAAGTCCTTCAGCTTAGCGTAGACCTTTGCGTAGCGGGCGCGTTTCTCATCGTCCACATTGTCGAGCTTTGAGAGAATGATGTCATATGACTCCTTCAGGCTCCAGAAATGTACCTGTTCAGTGTTGTCAGGAAGCCGGACACTTTTCACCCTGAAGTCGGCGTATATAAGCAGAAGACTCTCAACGCTGAGATTCTCAAGCTCCAGATCCCATACCGAATGGGACGAGGCGATTGCCCCGATCTGTCCAAGATTCATGCGCTGGGCGAATTCGTAGGTGTAATAGTAATGCAGGTAAGGAACCCGGCATATCTCATGAGGACGGCAGCCGTATTTTCCGATATCGTGCAGGATAGCGGCGCCTGAGACGAGAGCGAGATCCACCTTAACTTTTGTGTTAAGCAGCTGCTTTGCGATGTACATGGCGACATAGCTGACGCCTGATATATGCCCCAGGGTTTCATATCCCGTGACTTCGCGGTGCAGGCGCATGAAAGCGTACAGATATCCCTCTTTGAGGCATTTCAGGAGCCTGAGATAAGGCGCGGCGCTGTCATAGTTCTTCGCCTGCCGTGAACTCAGGAATACGAGGCTCCGGGTTCTGCTTCTGCCAAGAAGCTTCTCCTCGCGTGCAAACAGTTCGTTGAGTACATCAAGGTAAAAAAGAACCGCTTCCCGTCTTGCTTCGCGGTCAGGAAGCTCACGGCCGGAGGGATAGAAGTCATCCAGCAGCCAGCTGCAGACATAGTCATTCCAGTCATCAAGGTCCATTGCCGCAGACCCTTCAAGCAGCTTTTCAAGCTGATCGGCCATAAGCTTCGGGCAGTCCTTCAGGAGAGCGCCGTCATCATTGATCGGGATGGAGGACGCGATCGAGCGGATTAATTCATTTCTCTGTGCACTGTTCATGGGCTACCTCATATATATTATAAGCTTTTCTTCTTTCATATCGTGATAAAGACGGCATGAGCATCCGGACACGTCATAGAAGCCTATGACCGAGTCGTCAGCGTCGGGGACTATGCTCAGGACCGAGTTTGGAAGGCAGTTCAGCTTCTCAGGATGAAAATGAACCCGCCTTCCGTCCTCAAACACTGCGTCATACAGGATGTCAGCCTCCACAAGATCCTGGAAAATGTGGCTGCCGTATGACAGCTCAGGCTGGTATCCGGCTCTGGACTCGGCGATCTCGCAGATCACGCTGAAGGAGCTGATATCCGAGAATGCGGTCGGAACTCCAAGCTCCGGCGAGGAGGTTCCTATACGTCCCGGGGCAAGCAGGATGAGTGTTTTGCCCATCTCGCGGAAGTGCCAGTTCAGCTTTCCCAGGCTTCTGGCGATACGAGGCTTGTCGGCGTACGGCATCTCATAATAGGCTACGGGATCGATATACACGATGCCGTCGACATTCTCTGACCTTGGCATGCCCATGGAGGAATGTCTCGTCTCGAGTATAACGGATGCTCCTTCATCCACAGCAGGGGCACTGTCAGTGCCGCTGCCGGGGATTTGACCTGACTGATCACCGGACATGCCGTCTGCGGTATTCATGACGAGCAGGGGACGGCACTGCAGCAGATTGACGACAAAATCTCCGTCCTCGCTGAGATTGACGGTAAACTCAATGTCAACACTCTGGCCGTAGGTTTCCTGAAGCTGCTTCAGCATACCCTGCATCAGTTCCATCATGAAGCTGTTTTTCGTTATCCCGTGGCACGAGACAAACTCGATGGAGCGCCTCTCGCCGCGTTCCCTGAAAATGCGCTCGGCCTGGGTATCGTGCTCGAGAAGAATCCTCCGGAGCCATGCAGGAAGGCTTGGGTATATCTCGTCAAGCTCAACATATCTGAAGGAGGCGGATCTCTTGTCGATAAGAGAGATCTTCCTCTGGCTGTAGCGGTGCTTCTCGGCGGAAGTGTGATATGGCACAGCCTCAGGCTGGTCGAGACTTACAAGACGCGGGTACGCCCCCTCCGTGCGGTCGACCGCGGATGTGCCGAGCCCCATGACCAGACGCAGCATGCCGGCTTCAGGACTCAGGGATTCAAGAAAACGGTAAGGACTGCAGGAGTATCCCACTCCGGCCGCGCAGGGCATGAAATAATCCCCGAAATGCGATCCGGACACACGCATGACCAGAACAGCCATCTCCTCGTCCCTCGATGAGAGATGGCGTCTTCTGCGGTAATCAAGCGCGGACAGGGACATAGTGCTGGCATATACTGTACGCACCGCGTCCTCGAGGGCTTCAAGCCTTTCCTGACGCCTGCCTATGTTGGGCACGAATACCGAATCGTATTTTCCGGCAAACGCGTTTTCAAAGCCGTCCTCCAGTATGCTGCTGGAACGGACGATGATCGGCTCCTGCCCATAGTAATCAAGCAGATGAAGGAACTGCTGCTCTATGGACGGCCAGAACGATCCCGTCATGATTCTGTCCTTCAGCTCTTCTGAGAGCGCGAAATAACCCTCTTCGGTGCGCTGCCTCACAGAGAGCTCCCACAGCCCGTTCTCAACTATGAAGCTGGAGTATACATCAGAGCCTATATAGAACGAATCATGGGCCTCCATATAATCGTAGAGATCCGGACGGTGATTCTCGATGATCTTGCGGGCGGTCAGCATGCCGCATGACTTGCCGCCGATCTGGCCGCTTCCGACCATATGCTCCTTGACAAAGAAGTAGTCACCCGGCCGGAAATTATCCTGTATCAGAGCCCTCATACGAAGATCCCTGCTCATCATGATCTGGCACATCCTGGCGCATTCTGCGGTAAGATCTTCTCCGTACTCATACTTTCTCTGGGCGTTCAGGAAGAACCGGTCCCAGCTGTCCATGCTGAGATCCGAGTGGATACGCGCGGCCATGTCGCGCGCCCGGTGAAAACGGCTCAGCTTAACGCCGTCTGTGATGGGAGATACAGTTCCATCTTCAGTGTCCAGAAGCCACGGCTTGAGGTCATCGCTGTCAGTCATGCCGACGGCCTTCTCTGCCCGGAGGTATATGCTCTTGAAATCGGAATAGACCTCTATAAAGCTGTCGGCGATCTTTGTGATACTCCCGGCGGCTTCATCGGAATGCATAAGAGACATGAGCGGAAACAGGGCTGTATCCCCTCTCTCTCTGAGAAGAGGAGTTGTGACGGTAAAGAAATTGACCATCATCAGATCAGTCGCCCAGGCAGTCTGCAGCTCTGACAGACAGTCGAAGATCAGCAGCGAACCCTTTTCAAGCTTCCGTATCTCGTCGTGGAGAGCCACGGTAAAGCGGCGGAAACGATGGTTCAGACGAACAGGTATATCCTGAAAGGCGTCAGGCAGACTTCCAGCAGACGACGAACGGGCACTGACGTCAGGAGAGGACGGCTCGTCCGGGACAAAACGAATGCGGGCGATATTCTGCCCATGATCCTGAGCGCGGCGCACGAAAGGTGCCATGACGGCAGAAAAATCAGTCAGGTCGCTGAGCGAGAATACTATACTTGCCCCGTCATCCGGAGAAGTAACAATATCCGTAATCTTTTTATCCATACTTATTGTCATGTATCCACCATAATTGTTTGAACCTGTGCTATAATGGCAGCACAAGCACGTTTAATCAACTTCATTATACATCTTATGATGATGCTTTTCCACATGCAGGGAGGTAATGTGATGAACAGTTACATCGGGAAAGTCATTGGAAGAGTAAAAGAGAAATATCCTTACCAGCCGGAGTTCTGCCAGACGGTTGAAGAAGTGCTTTCGTCCCTGGACCCGGTAGTCGACCGGCACCCGGAGTATGAGAGAGCGGATCTGCTTGGCAGGATGGTGGAGCCTGAGCGGATGTTTTCGTTCCGGGTCGTGTGGCAGGATGACCAGGGGACCGCGCATACGCAGAACGGATACCGCTGCCAGTTCAACGGCGCCATCGGCCCGTACAAGGGAGGTATACGCTTCCAGAAGAATGTCACTCCGAGTATTATGAAGTTCCTCGCCTTTGAGCAGACCTTCAAGAACAGCCTGACCGGTCTGTCGATGGGAGGCGGCAAGGGAGGAGCTGACTTCGATCCGTCAGGGAAGTCCGATGATGAGATCATGCGCTTCTGCCAGAGCTTCATCCAGGCACTGTACCGCTATATCGGTCCTGATACGGATGTTCCGGCCGGTGACATGGGGGTCGGCGGCAAGGAGATAGGATATATGTTCGGAGAGTACCGCAGGCTCAAGGGAAACTTTGAGAACGGCACATTTACGGGCAAGGGATTCTCCTACGGCGGCAGCCTGATACGCCCTGAGGCCACAGGCTTCGGTTCGGTGTACTATCTTGAAAACGTACTGAAGCATGACGGGGAGACTCTGGACGGCAAGACGATAGCCTGCGCGGGATTCGGCAATGTAACATGGGGGATCTGCCGCAAGGCCGAGGAACTCGGCGCTAAGGTCATCACGCTGTCCGGTCCTGACGGATATGTGTACGACGAAGGAGGAGTGTGCGGGCAGGAGAAGATCGACTATTTGGCCTGGATGCGCCTGTCGGGGCGCAACCGTGTGGAGGACTACGCGGATAAGTTCGGGGTACCGTTCTACAGAGGAGAGAAACCATGGGGCGTCAAGGCCGACATCATCATGCCGTCGGCGATGCAGAACGACGTTCATATGGACAGCGCGAAGAAGATCGCCGCGAACAAAGTCCGGTATTACATCGAGGTGGCAAATATGCCGACGACAAATGACGCGCTGCGCTACCTGATGGATCAGCCGGACATGATCGTAGCCCCGTCAAAGGCAGTCAACGCGGGCGGAGTCGCGACCAGCGGGCTGGAGATGTCACAGAACAGCGAGAGACTCTTCTGGAGCGCTGAGGAGGTCGACATGCAGCTCCACCGTATCATGGATACGATCTACAACAATTCAGTCGCGGCCGCCGAGCGCAACGGACTGGGCTATAATCTCGTCGCAGGCGCGAACATCGCCGGCTTCGAGAGGGTGGCGGACGCGATGATGGCGCAGGGGCTGTTCTGAATCAGGCAGGGTGCTATTGATTCATGCTCAGCTTTGATGGAATGTGACTCTTGCAAACCACAGCTCACTTCGCCGTGCTGACTGTCAGCTGCGGGATGGGCAATCGATAATTGAATCATGCTCAGCTTCGATGGTATGTGACTCTGGCAAACCACAGCTCACTTCGCCGTGCTGACTGTCAGCTGCGGGATGGGCAATCGATAATTGAATCATGCTCAGCTTCGATGGAATGTGACTCTTGCAAACCACAGCTCACTTCGCCAGGCTGATTGCTAACTACGACATAGGCATCCGGGGTATTCACGAACGATATGTTCATACCCCGGATGCCTTGTCTTCGTAAGCAATAGATCCTGTCTCGTTCCTGCTGAATGGTTTGCCAGAGTCACATATCCATCTTCAGCTGAGTGTGCTGGCGGAACATAAGCCTGCCACAAGGCGCGCATGACGGGCAGCGCGAGCGTCCTGAGGAAGCTATTATATGCGACGCCTGCCACAAGGCGCACATAGGCCTTCGGGAGACTCTGCCCGGCCTGTTTTGCGTATCTTGCCACGAGATGGTACAATCATAAAACGAAAGAAGAAACAAAGCAGTAATGAGGAGGAAAGCTTATGGGATATGGTCGGGATATGCAGGCCTACGCCAGCGCGCATCGGAATATGGTCATCCGGAACGACACTATTTCGAATGAACTCTATCAGCAGTATGATGTCAAGCGTGGCCTCCGGGATGTTAACGGCAAAGGTGTTGTCACGGGACTTACCAATATATCGGAGATTTATTCATTCAAAGAGGTGGACGGGAAGAGAGTCCCATGTGACGGAGAACTCTATTATAGAGGTTTCAATATCAAGGATCTTGTTAAGAAGTATTCCAGGGACCGCTTCGGCTACGAGACTCTGGCCTATCTGCTGCTGTTCGGTGAACTGCCGGACAGGCTGGATACAGAAGAATTCATACATATGCTCACGATCTCCCGGGATCTTCCTACTAATTTCACAAGAGACGTAATCATGAAGGCTCCGACAAGGGACATCATGAATTCTATGACAAGATCCATACTTACCCTGGCTTCATATGACAACGAAGCCCAGAATACGGATATCAGAAACGTGATAAAGCAGAGCCTGAGTCTGATCGCTGTCTTTCCGATGCTCGCCATATACGGATATCACGCGTACAATCACTATGAGAATCTCGCGAGCATGTATATCCACAGACCTGAGGACAACCTCTCCACCGCCGAGAATATACTTCTCATGCTCAGGCCGGATAAGAAGTACTCCGCGACAGAGGCAAGAGTTCTTGACGCCTGTCTGATGCTCCACATGGAGCACGGCGGCGGCAACAATTCAACCTTCACCACGCGTGTCGTCACTTCCTCCGGATCAGACACATACGCGACCATAGCGGCTGCGATGTCGTCTCTGAAGGGTCCCCGCCACGGCGGAGCCAACATCAAGGTCATGGAGATGATGGACAACATCCGCGAGAACATTTCCGACTGGAATGACGACGATGAGATCAGGAATTACCTTGAAAAGCTGGTGATGGGCGAGGCGTTTGACCGCACCGGTCTGATATACGGTATGGGACACGCGGTATACTCGGTCTCAGATCCGAGAGAGAGGATCTTCAAGACTTTTGTCTCACAACTGGCTTCTGAGAAGGGCATGGAGGATGAGCTTGGGCTCTATAACAAGATTGAAGAACTTGCGCCTGAGGTGATAGCCTGCAAGAGGCATATATACAAGGGCGTCAGTCCAAATGTTGACTTTTACAGCGGATTCGTTTATAAGATGCTGGATATTCCCATGGAACTCTATACTCCGATCTTCGCGATAGCCAGGATTGCGGGGTGGAGCGCGCACCGTCTTGAAGAGATAGTCGGTATGGGAAAGATCATGCGCCCGGCGTATATATCAATTATGGAAGAACGTGACTTATGACAAATGTACTTGAGTATCTTGAAAATCTGGCCCTCCGCGACGAACAACGGACAGCTGTGTACGACGGGGAGAAGGAGTATACCCGCTCACAGCTGCTTGACCTAAGCAGGCGGGTGGGCAGTGCGCTCCTTGGCACTGCACTCAGGCGCCGCCCCGTGATCGTGTTTATGGAGAAGGGCTGTGACACTCTGAGCGCTTTTTTCGGAATCGTCTATGCGGGAGCATTTTACACGCTGATTGACCCGCAGCTTCCGGCCTCCAGACAGATGCAGATACAGAAGGCTCTCGGAGCGGATACTGTGCTGACGGACAGGGCAAACATGAAGAAGGCTGAAGAGGTGTTCGGAGGGTGCGGTATACTGGAGATTTCCTCTCTTCAGGAGCATGAAGTGGATGTTGAGGGCCTCAGAGAGGTGAGGAAAAGACATCTTGACACGGATCCCCTCTATGTGAACTTTACTTCAGGATCGACAGGAGTTCCGAAGGGCGTTCTGATCTGCCACAGGTCGGTGATTGATTTTATCGGTGTTTTTGTAAGGCAGTTTGGAATACGGGAAGATGATGTTATCGCCAATCAGGCTCCGTTCGATTTCGATGTGTCTGTCAAGGATATATACAGCGCCATGATGACCGGCGCCAGACTGGTGATTGTTCCGAGACCGCTGTTTACGACGCCTGCACCGCTGCTTGACTTCCTGTGCGCCCAGAAGGTTACGGTTATGATATGGGCAGTGTCTGCCCTGTGCCTGGTAAGCGCGTTTCACGGACTTGACTACAGGGTTCCCTCTGATGTAAGGCTTGTGATGTTCAGCGGGGAGGTCATGCCCCTGAAGCGTCTCCGGGACTGGATGTATCATCTCCCGGAGGCGGAGTATATCAACCTGTACGGCCCGACAGAGATCACGTGTAACTGCACCTGGCACAGGATCGACAGGCAGAGGGATTACTCAGACGGCATTCCGATCGGGCATTCATTTGAGAATGAGGAGGCTTTTCTTCTCGATGAGGAAGACAGGGAGATTACGGGCAGCGGTCAGACAGGAGAGATCTGTGTCCGGGGAACGGCCGTAGGACTTGGATACTGGAACATGAAGGATCAGACCAGGGAGCGGTTCCGCGCTGACCCGCGGACGCCTGAATACCCGGTGACAATCTATTGCACGGGCGACCTCGGACAGTACAATGACGAGGGAGAGCTGCTGTTCTGCGGCAGGCGTGATGATCAGGTCAAATATATGGGTCACCGCATAGAGCTTGCCGAGATCGAGCTCGCGATGAACAGGATCCCGGGTGTTGAGAGAAGCTGCTGCATCTTTGACCCGGAGAGGGACCGGCTGCATGCGTTTTACTGCGGACAGATAAGCCGCGGTGATCTTGCCGGGGAACTTAAAAGGCTCCTGCCGGTATTCATGGTTCCGGGCAGGCTGCATCAGATGGAGACGCTGCCGGTTACGGGCAGAGGAAAGATCGACCGTGCCCGTCTGAGGGAAAATCTGTAAAAGGAGAGACTTACTTGGATCAAAAGGTGATACAATATCTGCTTGACACATATAAGCTGCCGCTCTATGTTTTTGAGGAGAGTGTGCTGAGGGAGCGGGTGCGCTGCCTTCGGAAGAAGCTACCGGCGGAATGCGGGCTGTGCTTCGCTGTCAAGGCGAATCCGTTTCTCGGAGAATTTCTGAATGATGATGTGGACCGTTTCGAGATATGCTCTCCGGGGGAGATGTATATCTGTGAGAGTATGTCTCTTCCCGCGGAAAAGTATGTCCTTTCGGGAGTCAACAAGGATGAGGAGTCCATGCGCCATGCCTTTGAGAGAGGGCTGTGCGCGGGCATTCTGACCGTTGAGTCTCTCAGCCAGTTTGAACTCATCAGGACTCTTGCCGGGGAATACCACACTGAAGTTCGCATTATGCCCAGGCTGACAAGCGGCAATCAGTTCGGCATGGAAGAGGATGAGATAATCGGCATCGTAAGGGAGATAAGCTCCGAAGAGTATCTTTCATTCGCGGGAGTTCAGTTTTTCTCGGGAACCCAGAAGACATCTCTGAAGAAGCACCGCAGGGAACTGCTGATGCTCGATGACTTCATAGACAGAATTCTTGAAGAGACAGGCGTCAGCACACCGGAGCTTGAATATGGCCCGGGATTCCCTGCCGTCTATTTTGAGGGAGAGGAGTTTGACGAGGAAGCTTATCTTGATGAGTTTTCAGACCTGCTCTGTTCGATGAGGAATCACATCCCGGTCATGCTTGAACTTGGCCGCGGCATCGCCGCCTCCTGCGGGAGCCTTATGAGCCGGGTGGCGGATGTAAAATGCAATCACAATAATAACTACGCGATTCTTGATTCAGGCATTCATCATCTGGCGTATTACGGACAGTTTATGGCGATGAAGCGTCCGATCCTGGAGCTGTGGCCTCAAAGGCAGAGCGGTAACAGTGATCCGGAATGGACTCTGTGCGGCTCTCTGTGTACGGTAAATGACCTGCTTGTGAAGAAGCTTCCGGTACATGATCTGAAAAAGGGTGATGTCGTTATATTTCACAATACAGGAGCCTACAGCATGACAGAGGGCATCTCTCTGTTTCTGAGCCGTGACCTTCCTTCTGTCGTGTGGGTTAAGGAGAGCGGAGAGACAAAGCTTCTTCGGGACAGCCTCCCGACATGGAAAATGAATTATGGGCGCATCGCCGACTGAAGACGGCAAAATTCCGGCAAAAGTTGGGGCTGAAGACTGCGTGGAGTGAGTTTTCGGACAGGCTTCCGGGGCTGAGCTATAAGAGGAGAAAGGAACTATCAAAATGGAACGACTTTATGAGATTCTTGAAGACATGCAGCCGGAGATTGATTTTCACAGTGAGAAGGCACTGATCGACGATCATCTTCTTGATTCGCTGACCGTGCTGGCTCTGATTTCAGAGCTGGAGGATGAGTTTGATATCACGATTCCGGCTGTTGAGATAATACCTGCAAACTTCAATTCCGCTGATGCAATGTGGGCTCTGATTACCCGCCTGTCTGAGGAATAACTGTTTGCACCCATTGTTCCGTTATGAGATAATGAATCGAATATCCGGAGGAACAAAAAGTGAGAAGATTTACATTTAAAGGTGGAGTTCACCCATATGACGGAAAGGAACTGACTGCGGAGAAGCCTGTCAGAGTTCTTGAGGCGGGGGCTGAGCTTGCCTTTCTGCTGTCTCAGCATATCGGAGCTCCGGCGAAGAGCATTGTAAAAAAGGGGGACCGGGTACTGGAGGGCCAGATGATCGCGGAAGCGGGCGGCTTTGTCTCCGCACCGGTCTTCTCGTCGGTATCGGGAACAGTGAAGGGCATCGAGAAACGCAGAAACGCGATGGGTGTTCTGACGGACGCTGTCATAGTCGCAAATGATTTTCAGTATGAGAAGGCGCCTGTCAGCCCGCTTCCCGGCATGGAGGAGTACTGTACTCTGAGCCAGAGCGGCAAAGACGGCAGGCCTGAGCTGAGCCTGGTAATCAGAAAGGCTTCCGAGGCGCTTGAGCTTATCAGGCCGGATGAGAGGCTTAAGAACGTAGAGCCGTCAGAGGTTCTGGACAGAATCAGAGCTGCGGGAATCGTCGGAATGGGCGGAGCCGGATTTCCAACCCATGTTAAGCTGTCGCCGCCGGATCCTGAAAAGATCGATTATATATTGGTGAACGGCTCAGAGTGTGAGCCTTACGTGACCTGCGATTACCGTCTGATGTGCGACAGGCCGGGCGAGCTGATTGCCGGCCTGAAGGCCGTGCTGAGGATGTTTTCGGGCGCCAGGGGTGTATTTGCCATCGAGGATAACAAACCGGCTGCCATATCTACGCTGACGGATGCCTTAAGAGGCGAGGAAAACATATATGTCGCTCCCTGCAGGACGAAGTATCCCGAGGGTGCCGAGAGGAATCTGATCAAGGCAATTACAGGGGCTGAAGTCAATTCCAGAATGCTTCCGGCAGACGCCGGATGTATCGTGCTCAATGTGAGTACTGTCTTCGCGGTCTTTGAGGCTGTTTTTCTGGGTATTCCACTCTACCGCCGGTTTTTGACGATATCCGGCGATGCTGTGGTGAGCCCCGGGAATTTTCTGGTACCTACCGGAGTGTCGTTCGGTGAGGTGGGAGAGAAGGCCGGGGGATTCATTCAGACACCGGAGAAGCTGATCGCGGGCGGCCCCATGATGGGATTCGCGCAGAGTGATTTCACCGGTGTGTGCACGAAGACCTCCAGCGCGATCACAGCTTTCAGATATGATCTGGTTTCAAGGATAGCCGAGACGCCGTGCATTAACTGCGGGCGCTGTGTGGACGCGTGTCCTGCCCGCCTGGTTCCGAGCCATCTGGCGGATATGGCAAGAAAGATGGAGCTGGAGAAGTTTGAGGAGAACTACGGACTGGAGTGCGTCAACTGCGGCTCCTGTTCTTTCAGCTGCCCGGCGGGAAGACCGCTGGCAGCGCTTGTCAACCAGGGAAGGCAGACTGTTCTGGCGGCCAGGAGAAAGGCGAGAAAGTAAGGAGAAGCTATGAATTCGAAACTTCAGGTTTCCGCTTCCCCGCATACACGGGGGATGGTGACCACAAATAAGATCATGTTCATGGTGCTGGCGGCGCTGGCGCCGGCATGTCTGATGGGGGTGCTCGCTTTCGGTCCGCGCGCGCTGCTGGTGCTCGCAGTATCTGTTGTGTCATCCGTCATCTCAGAATATCTTTATGAGAGGCTTTTGCACAAAAAGATCACGGTCTCGGACGGTTCAGCCGCCGTAACCGGACTTCTCATCGGCATGAATATGCCTCCCGGAATTGATCTGTGGATTCCGTGCCTTGGATCTGTGTTCGCGATCGTTGTGATCAAACAGCTCTACGGCGGGCTGGGGCAGAACTTCATGAACCCGGCGCTCGGCGCCAGATGTTTTCTGCTGATCTCATTTGCGGGTAAGATGACCACTTTTACATCCGGATCCGGCGCTCTTAAGCTTGTGACGGAAGTGAGCTCTACAACAGATGCTCTGTCCGGAGCCACGCCCCTGGCGTACCTCAAGACCGGAGCGTCTTTCGATCTGAAGGCGCTGTTTCTGGGAAATGTGCAGGGATGCATAGGCGAGGTCAGCGCCGCGGCGATCCTCGCCGGCGGAATCTTCCTTGTGGCCGCGAAGATTATCAGACTGCGCATACCGGGTTCATACCTCGGGTGCTTCGCGGTTCTGACGCTGATCACGGCGGCGGTGCGCGGATATGACGCGCCAGTCATATACACTCTGCAGCAGCTGTGCGCCGGCGGGCTCATGCTTGGCGCGTGGTTTATGGCTACGGATTATGTCACCAGCCCGATTACTCCTGTGGGGCAGATAGTATTCGGATGCGCGCTGGGCTTCCTTACCTGGGTGTTCCGTTTGATCGGATCCGGGGCGGAGGGAGTATCATACTCTATCATATTTATGAATCTTCTGGTGCCCGTGATTGAGCATTTCACAAGGCCTGTGGCTGCCGGAATGGTACGTCAGAGGAGAGAGAACAGACGCCTTATGAAGCGGAATAAGGCAGAGGCAAGACGCCTGAAAGCGGCCGGAAAGAAGGAGAATGACACATGAGCGATACCAAGTTAAATGAACCGGATAAGACCATCGGTCAGGATAACGCTGCTGTGTCGCCTTTCGGGGAGGAACCGGATCCGGGAAAGAACAGGCGGCCTGCCGACGACATATATACCGGCCAGGATTTTCGCTCTTCCAAAGAGAAGGAAGAGAAGAAGCCTGCCAGCATGGGAAAGGATATATTCATACTGGTTATGATCACGCTTGTGGCAGGTGTTCTGCTGGGAGCGGCTTACAGTGTGACTAAGAGCCCGATAGAAGCTGCTCAGGCCCGTGCGCGCTCCAAGGCTCAGAGCGCTGTCATGAGTGACGCTGAGAACTTCGAGGTGCTGCACTCGGCGGATGGTGAGGGCGCGGAAGGCATTCCCGAAGGAGTTGCTGACGCGCTTGAGAAAGCCGGAATCGGGAGCACCAGTGTCTCGCAGATAGACGCGGCCTATGACTCAAACCGGAACCTGATCGGGTACGTGATTACGGTATCTGATCCTGACGGCTACGGGGGTGACGTCGAGCTTATGTGCGGCATCAGTCATGCTGAGGACGGTTCCATGACAATAGCGGGAATATCCTTCCTGTCCCTGTCTGAAACGGCAGGTATGGGCATGCGCGCGAAGGACGATGAGTTCATACAGCAGTTCTCAGACAAGAATCTTGGCACGGCTGACCAGATCGTCTATTCAAAGAGCGGGGCTGAGCAGCCGAACGAGATAGATGCCATAAGCGGCTGTACTGTCACGACCTCCGCGGTGACGGATGATGTCAACGCCGCCCTGATAGCGGTATCCGAGATATCAGGCAGCGATGACGGCGCGGCCGGATCAGACTCCGGAGCAATGGAGACAGAACAGGAGGTGTCGGAATGAGCAAAAAGAATCCGGGAATGCAGATCGATCCTGAGCTCGGACGAAAGCGTTTTGAGCTCAGCCGGTATATACATCTCAAAAAAGACACCGCGCCCGAGAGAGTGGTGAACGGAATCTATTTTGAGAATCCGGTTTTTATGCTCGCGCTTGGCATGTGCCCGACGCTGGCCACAACAACGTCCGTGACGAACGCTGTCGGAATGGGACTGTCAACGACTGCGATTCTTATTATGTCAAATCTGTTTATATCCCTGCTGAGGGGGATTATTCCGGAGCGGATGAGAATGCCGTCATACATCGTTATCATCGCGTCCTTCGTGACGATCGTTGATTTCCTTATGGCGGGCTTCACTCCGGCCATGTATGAATCTCTGGGAGTATATATCCCGCTGATCGTTGTAAACTGCATCATTATGGGGCGTGCCGAGGCATATGCCGGAAAGCACGGACCGGCTGCTTCAATCGCTGACGGCGCAGGTATGGGAATAGGCTTTACTATCGCCCTGATAGTGGTGGCCGCTGTCCGTGAGCTTCTCGGCAACGGCACCTTCGCGGGCTTCAGGGTCATGCCTTCCGTCTATGAGCCGATCAATATATTCGTCCTGGCTCCCGGCGCGTTCCTGGTGCTGGCTGTCTTTGTGGCGATCATGAACCGTTTCCACATTGGAGCGGCGAGAAGAGATGATGACTGGGATCCGACAGGAAGGTTTGTGTGCGGAGACTGCCGTATGTGTCCGAGAGTGCATGGATGCAGCGGAAAGCCTGCTTCTGATGCTGCGGCTGACGGCCGGGAAGGGAGAGGATAATGTCATTTTCAACACTTCTGCTGCTCGTCATTACGACGATTCTGGCGAATAATGTCGTTCTCAGCCAGTTCCTCGGCATCTGTTCATTTCTGGGAGTCTCACAGAAGACGGAAACTGCCGCCGGAATGGGAGGAGCCCTGACCTTCGTTCTTACGCTGTCCAGCTTTGTTTGCGGCATACTGTACCACTTTATTCTGGTGCCGTTCCATCTCGAATACCTCAAAACGATTGTCTTCATACTGATCGTCGCGGCTCTGGTGCAGTTTGTTGAGATGTTCCTGAAGAAATACATGCACAGTCTCTACGAGGCGCTGGGAATCTACCTTCCTCTGATCACCACCAACTGCGCCGTGCTCGGAGTCGCGCTTCTGAATGTGCAGAAGGACTATAACATATTCGTCGGGACGGTCTATGGTCTTGCGACCGCGATCGGATACTGGATCGCGATAGTCATCATGGCATTTTTGCGTGAGAAGATGACGGATAACGATATTCCCCGTCCTTTCAGAGGATTCCCCATAGTCATGGTGACGGCGGCGCTGATGAGTATCGCGTTCTTCGGGTTCGCCGGAATCAAGTAGGCTGTAACAGTAGCTATGGTTTGTTACTATTCACGGTCTCTTCCC
>DFHY01000053.1:0-12356 GCA_002371345.1 Lachnospiraceae bacterium UBA3711 | reverse complement strand
GCTTCGCGGCCATGCTCTGAACCTTGTCACTGCCATCCGCAAGCAAGCTTGCTCCGGCAGATGAAAAGTTCAGAGCGGCCGTGAATAGTAGCTATGGTTTACATATCAGGAGGAAAGATAGCATGACTGATATGCTGCTTTCGGCGGTAATGATCGGCGGAGTCGGTCTGTTCGTCGGAATATTCCTTGGATTCGCGAGCAAGGTATTTGCCGTGAAGGTCAATGAGAAGGAAAAGGAGATCAGGGATATTCTTCCCGGCGCGAACTGCGGCGCCTGCGGATATTCCGGCTGCGACGCGCTTGCGGCCGCGCTTGCAAGGGGCGAGGCTCCGGCAAATGCATGTGTCGTCGGCAGGGAGCCTGTCGCTAATCAGATCCGCTGGATCATCGGCGGCCAGAATGAAAGGGCCGTTCACAATGTCGCGTTTGTCAGGTGCACAGGCGACTGCGACTGTACATTTGACCGCTATGAATACACCGGACCGAAAAGCTGTGCTTCTATGGCACTTGCTCCTCAGGGCGGGCCTAAGTCGTGCTCATATGGCTGTATTGGCTGCGGGGACTGTGTCAAAGCGTGTGAATACGGCGCGCTGTCAGTTGTGCGCGGAGTGGCGGTGGTGGACGAGGAGAAGTGCCTCGACTGCCGGAAGTGTATGAATACATGTCCCAGGGGCCTGATCGTGGAGCTTCCGTATTACCGGACAGCCCATATCGGCTGTGTGAACCCGCTTCGGGGCAAGAGCGTCACTGAGAACTGCAGGATCGGATGCATCTCCTGCGGCAAATGTGCGAAGGGATGTCCTGCCGGGGCTATAAGCATGGACGGCGGATTCCCTGTTATTGACTACGAGAAGTGCACTGACTGCGGCAGCTGTAAGGATAATTGCCCGAGGCATTGCATAGTCTGATCATAAAACAGGTTCAGGACTGCCGGGCGCTGACGGGCCGGCTCGGCCATTCTGCAGGCGGAAGACTTGAATTAATGGACAGCTTGATAAAACGGGGATCACTATGAACTGGAAAATGTTGAACTTGGCGGCAAGACAGCTGAATGCGTCTGCGCTGAATAAATGGAAAGAAACCTTCCAATCCATGGATATATGGATGCAGGCGGTTCTGGTCGGGGTACTTGTGCTTCTGATCGGCGCGGGCATTCTTTCGTGCTGGTGGGGGTTCAGGATGAACCGCGGCGCCATGTTCGCGGCGGGTTTTTCCAGTGTTTTCTTTATTACTCTGATCATACTTGCCACTGAGTATTCTATGGAGGCAGGGAAGGCGTTCTTCATCAGCGCTGCTGCCGGAGCCGCAGGCGGCTTTCTGTACGCGTTTGTGGAGAGGGCTTTCCAGTTCGCAGCCGGATTCGTATACGGAACGGTTCTGTCGTCGTGGATTTTTCCTGAATTCTTCTATCTGAAGACCTCATCCGGCAAGGGGAGGATATGGACGCTGATTATTTCGATAGCGGCAGGTATTCTGTTTGCTCTCCTGGCGAAGAAGCTGAAGATGGTACTGACCGCACTTGAGGGCGGCGTTGTGCTGGGACTTCTGTGCGATGCCTTTCTGCCTGTGACAAAGACGCCGTGGGTCAGCGAGAAGCTGACAGGAGGCCAGATCAGGAATCTTATTCCGGTGCTTATCGCGGCGTCAGGAGTGCTGATTCAGCTTCTGCAGTGGCTGTCACAGCGGGCGGAGCAGAAGGCTCTCCAGGTGCCTGCCGGGGATGAGAGAGATATTCACGGCACCGGAGACAGTGAGGCGGAGCCGTCCAAGGGCGCGTCCGCGGGATCCGCAGGAGAGGAGAAAGGTGAAGAAGCTCTGTCCATGGCCCAGGCTGAGGAGATGCTTGTCGAGAAGGCGAAGGAGCTCGCCCTCGCGGCTGAGCGCAATGCTCAGAAGGCAAGACTGAAGGAACGCTTCGAGGATGTCGTTCAGGGACTGTACAGTGCTTCAGTTGCCGCTGAACGCCTGAATATGAGTGAGGACGCATTCTCTGAAGCAATGAATAGGGCAGGATATACTATTCCGTCCCCGGAGGATGAAGTACAGCCTGAGACGGCGGAAGACACGATAAACGCCGGACAGGATGCTGAGAATACAGAGCAGGATGCATCTGACAAGAGTCCTGACTTGAGAGGTGGGAAGAAAGATGTCTCTGTTTGAGAAGAAGGTACCTGTTTTCAGGAAGAGGGACAGGGAAACCCAGATCAGGATCAGCGAGGTACTGGACAGCGAGGGAATATGGAACCGGAGATCGCATTTTGAACAGGAAGAGATCCCGGTTGGCGGATACAGCGCCATGGATCCGAGGAACTATGGCAGACATGGCCGGATTGACAGGGAAGTGTATGTTGTCAGCGTGAAAGCCTCGGATGAGGAGAAAGCAAAGAAAGCGATCCACGACGCGGGAATAGCTGCCGAGGTGAAAACAGCGAGGGAGCTTACCGCTGAGGCGGCTGAAAAGATAAAGAACCGAATGTATTGAACTTAGGTGAATCAATTTCAATATCTTTGTTTTTTCTGAACATCATGCCGTCCCCCCCGGGGAAAGGCTTAAGCCGAAGATACTATATAAGTGTGGGGAAAAGAGATGAAAAAAGACAATTCTGAAGAGATGATCCGGCAGCTCCAGGAGACCAGGAAGCAGCTTGCGTCCAGCCTGTATAAGGACTTTTTCGGCAGTGCGGAAGCCGGCGCCGGCAGTACGGGAGCCGCGGCGGCGGGGAATTCGCAGGCGTCCGGCCGCAAGGCGCCGGCTTCTTCATCAGCGTCCGGCCGCAAGGCGCCGGTCCAGGCAGCGACAGGCCCCGCTCCCAAAACGCCTGACAGCCATCCTGTGAAGCAGGAGCCTCAGGAGGATCCGTTGGAGACTCTCAATAATCTGATAGGACTTGAGAAGATTAAGCATGATGTAAAGGAACTGACAGATTTTGCCAGGATCCAGAAGGCGAGATCGGAAGCCGGACTGAAGTCTGTTCCGGTATCGCTTCATCTCGTGTTTACCGGAAACCCAGGTACAGGCAAGACAACTGTCGCGAGGATTCTCGCGAAGCTGTACAGCCAGATCGGGATCCTCTCCCAGGGCCAGCTGGTCGAGGTCGACCGTTCGGGACTTGTGGCGGGTTATGTGGGACAGACCGCGATCAAGACGCAGGAGCAGATACAGAAAGCTCTTGGAGGAGTCCTGTTTATTGATGAGGCTTATACGCTTGCGTCCAAGACCGATGACTTCGGTCAGGAGGCAATAGATACGATACTGAAAGCAATGGAGGATCACAGAGACGACCTGATCGTCATTGTCGCCGGCTATACTGAACCGATGGAACGCTTCATCAACAGCAATCCGGGACTTAAGAGCCGGTTCAATAAGTACATCGAATTCCCGGATTATACAATCGATGAGCTGATGGCTATCTTTGATCTGAACTGTAAGAAGTATGATTATATCTTTGAAGAATCGGCCAGACAGCATGTCAGGGAGAAGCTGTCGCTTATGAAGCTCTCCTCGCCTGAGAACTTTGCAAATGCGCGTGCCGTCCGGAATCTGTTCGAGGAGATTATCACAAACCAGGCCGGGCGTATCGCCGCGATGGACAATCCTACACTTGATGATATGAAGACGATTACCAGTGAAGACCTTTCCGACGCCGGGCCGGATATCCTGTCAGGCAAGGATGACGCCGCGGAGGATGAGTCATGAGGCCGGAAGGGCTTCGGCTCATACTGGCCTCGGCGTCACCGAGGAGAACAGAGCTTCTTCATAGGGCCGGGCTTTCCCATGAGATCATCGTTTCCGGAGCTGACGAGGATGTGAAGGAGAGTGATCCGAGGCTGCTGGTGGAGATCCTATCGGCCAGGAAGGCCGCAGAGGTTCGCTCAAGGATAAGCTTTGACGAGGACTTTGCGGTGATTGGAGCGGATACCGTGGTTGCCCTGGACGGTGTGATACTCGGCAAACCGCGTGACGGGGAGGATGCCCGGAGGATGCTGCGCAGGCTGTCAGGGCGGCCTCATCATGTTTTCACGGGAGTCACTCTGTGCGGAAGGATCGGTTCTAAAGACATGGAGCGGACATTCTCTGAGGAGAGCCTGGTATACGTCGCACACCTTGATGATGAAGAGATTGATTCCTACATCGCTGCAGGAGAGAGCCTGGACAAGGCCGGGGCTTACGGCATCCAGGGTATGTTCAGCAGATATGTAACGCATATTGAGGGAGATTATTTTAATATCGTGGGCCTTCCGGTGAGCAGGGTGTACCGGGAGCTCAAGAGATTCTGCAATTAGAAGACTATGGTATTCAGTTCACTTGTTTTTCTCTGCGTTTTTTTGCCGGCGGTATGGCTTCTGCAGCTCATCCTGCCGTCCGTCAGACTCAAAAACGCCCTTCTGCTTATATCGAGCGTTATCTTCTATGCATACGGAGAGCCGGTCTACGTCCTGCTTCTTCTGTTCAGTGCTTTCGTGAACTGGGCCTTTGCGATCCTTATAGACAGAAGAATCAGGCCCAGGCTGTTTCTTGTACTGGCGGCAATAGTCAATCTGTCGCTTCTTTGCATATTCAAATATGCCGGCTTTGCGGTATCCCTGATCAATGAAGCTTTCTCATTGTCGATTCCCGAGGTAAACATCGCGCTTCCTGTCGGCATATCTTTCTACACATTTCAGGCACTTTCCTATGTGATCGATGTTTACAGAGGAGAGTGCGGCGTACAGAGAAGTTATCCGAAGCTCCTGCTGTACATTTCATTCTTTCCACAGCTGATAGCCGGTCCGATCGTGAGATACAGGGATGTTGAAAACGCGCTGAGCAGCAGGAAGATCACTCCTGAAGAATGCGCGCGCGGAATGAAGAGATTTCTGTACGGCCTTTCCAAGAAGGTGCTGATTGCGAATACTGTTGCTGCCGCGGCCGACACACTGTTTGGCGCGGGTATGGACCGGATCGGCACAGGGGCGGCGTGGGTGGCTGCATTTGCCTACCTGCTTCAGATATACTTTGATTTCAGCGGTTATTCCGACATGGCGATAGGCCTTGGCCATATGTTCGGATTCACTTTCCCGGAGAACTTCAGGTATCCGTACGCTGCGTCTTCTATCCGTGACTTCTGGAGACGATGGCATATATCACTGTCAACCTGGCTTAGGGAGTATCTGTACATTCCGCTTGGCGGAAACAGAAGAGGAAGAGTACGTACCGTTTTTAACAAGATGGCGGTATTCCTTCTGTGCGGACTGTGGCATGGCGCGAATGTGACTTTTCTGTTCTGGGGCTTCTATCATGGAATGCTCCAGCTTATGGAGGAGGCAGTCCCGTTCTTCAGGAAGAAGGAACACGGCATTGCGGGCCGGATATTCAGCCATGCGTACACGGTGCTCGCAGTAATGACCGGATTCGTCATATTCCGGGCGGACACTCTGACGCAGGGTTTCATGATGCTGGCGCGCATGTTTACCTGGCATGCGTCTTCCGGCTCCGGAGTGCTGCTGTGGTCGGTTCTGACTCCCGCATTCATTGCGGCGGCAGCGGCCGGATGCCTGGCGTGCCTGCCGGTGGATAAGCTTCTGCGGCGGTTGAGGATATATCCCGCGCTCAGTGCGGCCGCCAGCGTGGTGCTTGGAGCTGCGTGCCTGCTGAATCTGGCAGGGGGATCATACAATCCGTTTATTTACTTCCGGTTTTGAATGTGTTGTCACAGGGAGAATTATGTATGCGGCACAAAAATACAAGCATCATCTATCTGATAATATGCTTTGCCATGCTCCTCATTCCCTCTGCAGGACTTTTTATCGGAGGAAGAGAGGATTCCGCGGAGAATTCGCGAAGGGCAGACAAGCCGTCGGTTCTGACAGAGGACAAACACCTGAATATGTCTTATCTGCCGCAGGCAGGGACGTGGTTTGAAGAAAACTTCGCATGGAGACAGGAGCTGGTGAGCGTGAACTCGAAGCTGATGTCACATGCGGGAGTCAGCGCGGATGACGGCGTTATATTGGGAAAGGACGGGTGGCTGTATTACAGGGACAGCCTGGATGACTATCAGGGAACGAATCTTCTGAGTGACCGCGCGCTGTACGACATAGCCCGCACGGCGAAGATGACGCAGGATTACTGCTCATACCTGGATATCTCATATATATTCATGGTGGTTCCGAACAAAGCCTCGGTTTACCCCGAGTACATGCCGTATTATCTGGCACACAGGGAATCGGAGGATTCAAACCGCATACGTCTCAGGAGGATGATGGAATCTGAGAATGTCAGTTACATGGATGCCGGGGATGTGCTTGAGCCTGAGGCGGAGACGAGGAGGACCGAAGACGGCAAAGGCAGGGGAGCGCTTCCATTTCTCTACCACAGGACGGATTCCCACTGGACAAATGAAGGCGCCGCCATGTGCGCGGACGAGCTGCTAAGCCGTGTCAGGGTGCCGCACAGAAGCTATAAGGACGCGGATTACGAGATCAGAAAGGACTTTGTGGGCGATCTGGAGAGAATGCTGTACCCTGCTCTCAGCCGCCCCGAGGATCAGGTTTATTACAATCCGGAGCCTTCTTTTGAATATGTGGGAGAGGTGGAGAGCAACTTCGACTATTATATCAACACTGTCGGCACATCCGGCGGGGGCAGCCTGGTGATGTACAGGGATTCCTTCGCAAATGCGCTGCTTCCGTTCCTCGCGGAGAACTTTGACAATGGATACTTTTCCAGGGGCATTCCTGAGAATGTGACATTTGACACAGGGATGTACAACGCTGACTGTGTGATTATGGAACATGCCGAGCGGAACCTGCCGGACACATCGCGCACTGTTCCCGTTCTGCAGTCACTTCCGTCGGATGTCGTGATTGGAGACGAAGGCCTTCGCAGGACGGATGCAGACATAACTATGTCGGAGGAAGAGGCCAATCCATATTATACAAGGATAGAGGGCGTGTTTTCAGGAGAGATAGAACCGGGTGTAAGGATTCTGGCGGACACGGGCGACGGCGCACTCTATGAAGCGATGCCACGGCACCTTGAAGATAACAGAGAAGGGTTCGTGATGTATCTTCCTGCGGACAGCTATCCGGCAGACGGCTCCGCGCCGGAGCCTGATGTGTACCTGCTCGGTGCCTGAACATGAGGTCTGTATGGCCTGTTATGCAGGGTGGGCAGCTGCCGGTCCTGCCGTGAGGCGGTGCCGGCAGCTCCTTATAAATAAGCTTTCGCCCACCCATGCATATATTATTCTTGCCTGTCTCAAATTTCAATTAGAAAAGCGGGTGATTTTCCACGAAGCTTTTGTGACATTTGCGCAATCTTATCTGCACAAGTATACAATTAACGGATTACCCGAGGACTTTTCGTCATAATCGACAAATAAACAAGGGGTTTTCATTGCAGGAAAAATATGTTACACTTTTGTTACTATTGCGTTACAAATGTGTGTTACCCGGATGGCGCAGGCGGTCCGGACTCTGGAGGAGAGAGAATTATGAAGAGGACTCTAAGTGTGAAGGCAATAGCAGCGGCGCTTATATTAAGTCTTATTCTTCCGGTTATGACAGTTCCGGCGGACGAGGCAGGCGCGGATGCGCAGACAGACACGGCGGTAAATACGGCAGCAGATACTGCACCTGAGAAGAGCAAGACTATCAGAAACGGCTATGACGAGGATGGGAACTTCTATGATTCAAAGGGCTACAGGATCCAGAAGTCGACTATCCGCCACCTTCTCGAGGTTGCTCTTCAGCCGGTCGGCAAGACCGTGTATGTCTGGGGCGGCGGCTGGGGCGGTGTGCCGGAAGCCACAACTGTCGGCGTCTCTCCGAGGTGGGAGCAGTTCTTCAAACAGCAGACGTCCAGCTATGATTACCGCACAACCAGATATCAGGCCCATGACGGGCTTGACTGCTCCGGTTTTGTCGGATGGGTGATGTACAATACCTTCAACACCGAGGACGGGCACGGAAGCTATGTCATGCTGGCGCAGGTTATGGCAAAGACGTTCTCGAATTGGGGATGGGGCAGTTACCGCACCGCCAGGAAGTTCAAGAGCCAGAAGCCTGGAGATGTCATGAGCCTTGCGGCCGGGCACGTATACATCGTGATCGGCAGGTGCTCCGACGGCAGCCTTGTGATCGTGCATTCCAGCCCCAAGGGCGTTATGATCAACGGAACCGTCAGCAGGAAGGGCAAGAAGAAGAGCAAAGCCTGGAAGCTGGCCAAGAAATACATGAAGAAGTACTATCCTGAATGGTACAGCAAGTTCAAGGATGTCAGCAGGGGAATGGCTTATCTGAAATCATACAGTAAGATGAGCTGGTATATAGATACTCCGAACAGTGTCATGAGCGACCCGGAAGGACTCAGGGGCATGAACGCCGCTCAGGTTCTGAAGGTAATATTCCATGAGTGAGCCGGGCGGACTCTGATCCGGAGGCCGTATAGAGCGTAGAGAAGGACTAAACAGCGTCTCATTTACTCAGCAGACCTGCCGAGCAGCATATGAAAAAAGGCGCCCCGCACCGGGGCACCTTTTTGTGTACGGTTGAAATGTGAAACAGTCAGTCGCGAAAATCGAAGAATTTCTTGACAGGAACATTCAGGACCTCAGCGATATCAAAAAGCTTCTCCAGAGAGATCGAGGTAGGCATGTTCGGCGCTTCGAGGTTGCTTATATGAGTGCGGCTGAGATTGACGGCTTCGGCCAATGCCTGCTGGGTAATGCCCTTGAGCTTTCTGTAATAGGCTATCGTAAGTCCCAGCTGCTTGTACTGGTTGACTCTCTGCTCGGTCATAGTTTTGAATCCTCCTTCCAGCCAATGCCGGAGAAATAGCCGGCGGCATAGCTTTGATACATGATAAACATCGCTATCTTAGCACATGAAAAGATGAATATCTACAGGGAATACGACATTTTTTGTCATTTTTATTCATTAAATATACACTTGTGAAGCGATTCACGGAAAGGAGAAAGCATGGGAAAGGTATATGTGTTCGCGGCGCAGGGCTGCGAGGAAATCGAGTGTCTGACGCAGGTTGATCTTCTGCGCAGAGCAGGAATCGAGACGGTAATGTGCGCCGTCGGAGGAGAGGCTGTGATCCGCGGATCGCATGGTATAGTCTTCAGGGCGGATATGAAGATAGAGGATGCCGTGCTTGAGGACGCTGACGCCCTCGTACTGCCGGGAGGAATGCCGGGAACCTTGAACCTGCTTGGGGACCGGACGCTGTCTGATACGCTGAAGAAGGCCGCGGGGAGAGACACGCTGATCTGCGCCATCTGCGCCGCGCCGCGGGTTCTGGGCGCGCTTGGCCTTCTTGAAGGCCATAAGGCAACCTGTTACCCGGGGGTTGAAGAGCATCTGACAGGGGCTCAGACCACGGTGAATGAGGTTGAAGTCTCGGGGCAGTTCGTGACCAGCCGCGGGCTTGGGACCGCGATTCCTTTTGCGCTGAAGATCATAGAGCTTCTTAAGGGAAATGAGCAGGCCGAAAAGATCAAAAACTCAATTGTATTCAACATTTCCCTGTGATATACTGTTTTGACGGTTGTAAACCATATAATATCTGATAGAAAAAATAACGAAGCAAGGAGCATTATTTCATGAGCGTAACAGTTGAGAAAAAAGACAACAATATGGCAGTACTGACGATTGAGGTGCCGGCGGAGAAGTTCGTAGAGGCAATCGAGCAGGCTTATATGAAGCAGAAGAGCAGAATCGCTCTTCCGGGCTTCAGAAAGGGCAAAGCCCCCAGGAAGATGATTCAGAAGATGTACGGCGCCGCCGTCTTCTTTGAGGAGGCCGCCAACATTATCCTCAGGAATACTTACGATGACGCGGCTAAGGAGAGCGGAGAGACGATCGTATCCCGTCCTCAGATCGACATTACCCAGATCGAGGAAGGCAAGCCGTTCATCTATACTGCGACTGTTGCGCTGAAGCCGGAGGTTACTCTCGGACAGTACAAGGGCGTCGAGATCCCGAAGAAGGAGATTACCATCACGGATGAGGAGATCACTGCGGATATAGACAGGGAGCGTGAGCAGAACGCGCGCGACATCGACGTGGACGACCGCCCGGTCCAGGACGGCGACCGCATCAAGCTCGACTTTGACGGCTCCGTCGACGGAACTGAGTTTGACGGCGGCAAGGCGTCAGACTTCGACCTGACAGTCGGTTCCGGGTCGTTTATCCCCGGATTTGAAGAGCAGATCGTCGGAAAGAACATCGGCGAGGAGTTTGACGTGAACGTCACATTCCCGGAGGATTATCACGCTGAGAATCTCAAGGGCAAGGACGCCGTGTTCAAGTGCAGGGTCAACAGCATCTCCGAACATCAGGTTCCTGAGCTGAACGACGATTTCGTCCAGGACGTCTCCGACTTCGATACCGTTGACGAGTATAAGGCTGACGTGGAGAAGAAGATACGCGAGCGCAAGGAGAAGGCTCAGAAGTCCGCGAATGAGGCCGCTGCTGTCCGCGCCGCGCTGAAGAACGCCAAGATGGATATTCCGGACGCGATGGTTGAGGAGCAGGCTCAGAGGCTTGTCGACGAGTTTGCCCAGCAGATCCAGTCACAGGGCATGAATATGCAGCAGTATATGCAGCTTACCGGGATGAATGAGCAGACGCTTGCGTCTCAGATGAAGCCCCAGGCGCTTGAGCGGATTCAGAACAGCCTGCTTCTCGAGGCTGTCTCAAAGGCTGAGAACATCGAGATATCCGATGAGAAGCTGGATGAGGAGATCGGAAAGATGGCTGAGGCGTACAGGATGGAGAAGGAGAAGCTGTACGATCTGATGGGCGAGGAGTCCAAAGAGCAGATGAAGAAGGACCTCGCCATTCAGGAAGCCGCTAAGATTATTGCGGAGAACGCGGTTGAAGTCGACATGCCGGAAGAAGAGGAGACAGTCGACCTTGAGGAGGCTCCGGAGGAGAACTGACAGATCTGAATTACAGCATTGATTCCTGATAATGGATTTGAGAAAGGGTAATATATCATGTCGCTTATTCCATATGTGATCGAGCAGACATCCCGCGGAGAGAGGACTTACGACATCTACTCCAGGCTTCTGAAGGACAGGATTATCTTCCTCGGAGAAGAGGTCTCGGATGTCTCGGCGAATATTATAGTCGCGCAGCTTCTGTTCCTGGAATCGGAAGATCCGAACAAGGATGTCCATCTGTATATCAACAGTCCCGGCGGCTCAGTCTCGGCGGGATGGGCTATCTACGATACCATGAGATATATCAAGTGCGATGTGTCTACTACGTGTATCGGCATGGCAGCCAGCATGGGAGCGTTCCTGCTGGCGGGCGGAACCAAGGGGAAGAGGTACGCTCTTCCGAACGCGTCCGTCATGATTCATCAGCCATCCGGAGGCGCCCGCGGGCAGGCCAGTGACATCAAGATTCAGGCCGAGCAGATCATCGAGACCAGGAAGAGGCTCAACCAGTGCCTGTCGGAGAATACCGGCCAGCCTATCGAGATTATCGAGCGGGATACGGAGCGCGACTTCTGGATGAGTGCGGAGCAGGCGAAGGAATACGGCCTGATCGATCAGGTCGTGACTTCCAGATAAGGGGTAACATGGCAGGAAAGAATTTCGACAAGATCAGATGCTCATTCTGCAACAAGACAGAGGATCAGGTCAGGAAGCTGATAGCGGGACCCGGCGGAGTCTATATCTGTGATGAGTGCATAGATGTCTGCTCAGAGATCCTTGAGGACGAGCTGGCCGAGGAGGACGTCGAGGCTGTACAGAGTGAGATCAACCTCAGGACGCCGATGGAGATCAAGTCATTCCTGGACGAGTACGTCATCGGCCAGGAGGAGGCGAAGAAGACACTCTCTGTCGCGGTGTACAACCATTACAAGAGAGTTCTGTCAAACACATCGTCATCAGCAGATTCGGTTGAGCTGCAGAAGAGCAATATACTGATGCTCGGGCCTACCGGATCGGGCAAGACTTATCTGGCGCAGACGCTTGCCAGGATGCTGAATGTCCCGTTCGCGATCGCGGACGCGACGTCCCTGACTGAGGCCGGCTATGTCGGCGAGGACGTGGAGAATATTCTTCTGAAGCTTATCCAGGCTGCAGATTATGATATTGACAGGGCTCAGCGCGGGATCATCTATATAGATGAGATTGACAAGATCACGCGCAAGAGCGAGAACGTATCGATAACCCGCGACGTTTCCGGCGAGGGCGTGCAGCAGGCGCTGTTAAAGATCCTCGAGGGGACGGATGCGAACGTGCCTCCGCAGGGCGGCCGCAAGCATCCCTATCAGGAGACCATTCAGATCAATACCACCAACATTCTGTTCATCTGCGGCGGAGCCTTTGACGGTCTGGAGAAGATCATCG
>DFHY01000005.1 GCA_002371345.1 Lachnospiraceae bacterium UBA3711 | reverse complement strand
ACCAGCCCCTCAAAGATAAACCGGCTGCGGCGTGGGCCCGCGCCGCTGATGAAACATAACAGGGACTGCCGTCTTCTGCAGAGTATCATCTGCGTCTGGCGGCAGTCCCGTTCTCTTTGAATTACAGCGGAAGCTTTTTCAGTCTTTCTTCTCAGGCATCTTCATGACCTTGCTGTGCGCTGATGCTGAAAGCGCAGCCTTCGCTCCCTTCCTGACCTGCGGTCCGGCCAGGGACTGGGCAAGCTTCATCGCTTCACTGGTCCCCTTCTTCACATCGTCCGGGAAGTTTGCCAGAACCTGGTCAATCAGAGGCCTCTGGAGGACTATCTGGCAGCCGTTGGGGTTGAGAAGATATCCCTTAGCTTCGGCAGGAAGCCCCTGTTTCAATCCCGCGAAAGGCATAGTGATTGCCTGAACGTCCTTCTTCTGCTGGCGGAACTTCTGAAATTCCATATTGTCGGCAAATATGGGACGGTAAACGTCTCCGTTCTTCAGAGTGATGTTTATGAATCCGAACTGCTTCTTCTGCATCTTCTCGCCGGGGTTTTCCGGACCATCCTTCACCTGGACAGGGATAAGGAATCTCGCTCTGGCGAGATTCACGAGAAACTCCTCGTTGAGGTCATTCAGATCCTCTTTCTCCTCGTTCGGAACCTTTCTTGTAACTTCCTGCATCAGGTATATACCCGTAAGCATGAGCTGTGGATTCTCCAGCGGCCTGAGAGCTTCCGGAACAGACGACATGTCCTTCAGCCTGACGAACTGTTCGATCGGAATCGGGACGCTCGCGCCATTCTCGGTGAATACGATCTCAGTTACGCCGATATGGAGCAGTGATCCGAAGAATCCGGTGAACTGATCCTTGCGTATCATGACGCCCTGCAGCGGGATCTTCTTCGCTGAGAATCTTTCAACGAACTCCTTAAGCCCGGCTTCATCGGCGAAGACCCAGGCCTGATCCGCATAGCTGACCGGATCGCAGAACAGAAACGGCATGCGTGTCGAAGCACAGAAGCACGCAATAAATGAATCCCGCTGAGTTACTTTTTTGATCAGAAACTGATTATCAATCGACATTGTCTTTGCTACCTTCCTCCAGTTCTTCAATAGATACAGCCCTGCCGTCCCTCCAGATCCGGTCCAGATCATAGAACAGACGGTTCTGTGTATCAAAGATATGAATGACTATATCACCATAGTCAAGAAGAATCCAGTTGGCCGTCTGATATCCCTCCTTGTGCTTCACATCATGTCCCGCTCTTCCAAGCACATCTTCGACCTCATCAGCCATAGCCTGAATCTGGTTCCTGTTTTTACCTGACGCGATGATGAAATAGTCGGCAAGAGTACTTACCTGCTCAATATCGATCATCGTTATGTTTTCAGCCTTCTTTTCCTCCAGCGCGCGATAGGCCGCCCTTGCCATCTCTCTGGAACTGTCGTACGCCATAGAGCACTCTCCTCTCTTATTGTGGTAATACTGCGGTGCCGGTCAGCAATACATATGATGTCGGTTCAAAAGTTCATGCTGCTCACAACTATGATGTAATGGAATGACCTTTATCCTCGGTTTCATAGAACAGGTTGTGGTAATAACGGTAGGCGCTCCTGCTCATAGGATCTATCTCGGCCTGTCCCGAATCAAGATAGTGAAGCGTATCCTCGAGAATGCGGCATACCGTAAGATTCAGATCATGAAACGCCAGCCTGCGCACCTTGGGCAGATTCTCAGCCTTGCAGCGCTGAGGTTCAATGTAATCCGCTGTGAATACGATCTTCTCCAGCCTCGTCATATTTGGACGCCCGGTCGTATGCCACATGATAGCGCTCAGTATATCCGGATCCTCAACCCCGTACTTCTCTTTTGCCAGATAAGCTCCGAGCTTGGAGTGAAGCAGAAACGGCGACTTGAGCTCGACCTTGGAGATCTCGATCTGCCGCTCCTTGCACATCCTGATCTTCTTATCATTGGGAATGCATTTTGCGCAGTCGTGCAGAAGGCCTGCAACCTGTGCCTTCTCTATATCCTCACCGTAACGCATGGCGAGAGCCGCTGAGGTATACATAACTCCCAGCGTGTGCAGAAAACGGTCCGCGTCAAGCTCTTTCTTCACTTTTTTCTGGAGTTTGATCAGATTATAGCTTCCCATATATACCCTTATCTAAGATGTAGTTCATGACAGGATCCGGAACATAGTAGCGTATGCTCCTGCCCTCAGATACCCATGATCGTATGCCGTGAGATGAGATATCAAGGTTCGGGCTCTCCAGCTTCCGTATGTCAGCGTGATACTTCTCTTTCAGATGCCCTATGGCCTGATCCAGCTGTTCCACATCCAAGCTGTCCCTGACAGCCGCAGCGAGGATGCACTGATCACATATCTCCTGAGGCCCCATCCAGCTGTCAAAGGTCAGAACCGAATCAGCCCCCATGATAAAGTAGTAATCGGTGTCCGGATGCCTCTGCCTAAGCCGCTTGAGCGTCTCCTTTGTGTATACATATCCTTCCTCATGCATCTCCTCCAGAGACAGCTCAAAATGAGGATTGGAAGATATCGCGAGGCGGACCATCTCCACGCGCTCCTCATTCGTGGCGCCGTCCCGGTTTTTCTTATGCGGAGGATTGCCCGACGGCATAAACAGAACCTTCTCCAGAGAAAACTGGACTCTGGCGCTCTCACCCAGAATCAGATGTCCGATATGGACGGGGTCAAATGTGCCGCCCATGATGCCTACTCTTCGTCTGGATACACTCATCCGGCTCACTCCTTAAGCGCGTTTCTTCTCTGCGGGAAGCTCGATCTTCTTCTTATCTCCCTTTCCCTCTCTGTAGAGGACGAACTTTCTCCCTATCACCTGAACAAGCTGTGACCTTGTACGGTCAGCAGCCGTCTGCGCGATAGAATGAATATCGTCGAGGCAATTCTGCAGAATACCGACCTTGATAAGCTCCCTGGCTTCAAGAGCCTCTTCGATAGAAGCCGTATTCTCGGGAGTCAGCGCCTCTTTTCCAATCTGAAGTATCGTATCCTCCTTAGAAGCCAGGCTCTTCAGATAAGCTCTCTGTTTACTCGTCATCCTTCTTCCCCAATCATTTCTATTACAACTCAATCATACAACTTCGAGAATATCACAGTTATTGAAAATGCGCAATCTTCAACTGAATGCTGCGCTCAAAACGGAATTCATGAACCTCCGGACGGTACGCCAGGGTCAGACGTATGTCATTTTCGCCGCCGAGCATCAGCTTCGCGGCATCCTTCTCAGGATACTTCTCCTTCAGATAGGAAATGAACTGGCCGGCGTCGCCGAAGTACACGCCGTTCATGCGCCCGGTGCCGTCGTCAAGAAGCATCCTCACACAGTTTCTGTTTGCGCCAAGCACTTCCATACTGAGAATGCGAACCTTGCTGCATCCGAGCATGACGTTTCTCATACCCGGCCCAAACGGTTCAATTGACGAAAGGGCAGATATCAGATCCATGGAAAGGTAGGAGAACGGCGGCGCCGCGTCGATCAGTATCTCCTGTGTAAGGTCATTCTCAGTGAGCGTGCAGCCCTGGTTTATCCTTAACCTGAGTTCATCAAGCCGCGCTCTCTCAATTGTAGCTCCCGCCGCCATCGCATGCCCTCCGAACTTAACGAAGACATCGCTGATCTTCGACAGCTCTTCATGCATGTTGAAAGCATCAATCGATCTCCCGCTTCCCTTGAGATGGTCTGGATTCTCCGTGTCCGTAAATACTATCGCCGGGCGCATATAGGTTTCCTTCACCTTAGAAGCTATTATGCCCGCGACCGACTCGTGAATACCCTTCAGATAAACTATCAGCACTTTGTCATCAATAAGGCCTGTATTCTCTATCAGATCGAATGCCGCCTCCCTGCCGGCCTCAGTCATGGCCTTTCTCTGAGAGTTAAGCTCAGACAGCCTCATGGCCTCCTGGGAAGCTCTTTGGGGATCCGTGGTCAGCAGCAGTTCTATGACGCGCCTTGCCGTGTCCAGCCTGCCTGAAGCATTGATACACGGGCCTATCACAAAACCGATGTCACTGGTGCGAAGCTCCCGATTCTCCAGGCCGCAGCATCTTATCAGGGCGCGCATGCCTGTATTGGCGGTTTTTCCAAGAAGCTTCAGCCCGTACTTTACGATGATCCTGTTCTCACCGCGCAGCTTCATAATATCAGTTACAGTCGCTGCCGCCGCGAAGGGAAGGTTCTCCATAGCGACAGGACATTCGGTGACAGCCGGCAGACGGGCGCTGCCTGAGCCTTCGTGCATGGACGCTTCCGCTCTGCCGCCGGACATATATATGCCCTCATAGAGATACATCAGCTTCCACGCGACAGCGGCGCCGCACAGATCCTTGTTGGGATAACCGCAGCCCGGCTTCTTGGGGTCAACGATGAAGTCGGCTTCAGGAAGCATGAATACCTTCCTGCCATCTTCATCTATCTTATAATTCGGTTCATGGTGGTCTGTGATTATGACGGCCATTCCGAGGCTCTTTGCAAGGGCAATCTCTTCGGTCTGAGCGATCCCGTTGTCGCAGGTGATTATCAGCTCAACTCCGTCGCTGCATGCCTCCTCCACAAGTCTCCGGCTCATACCGAACCCGTCCGTTATCCGGTCAGGGACGTCGAAGCTCAGACGGGCCCCGTCAAGCTCAAGAGTATGATACAGAATGTAGACAGAGAAGATGCCGTCGGCGTCATAGTCACCGATTATACGGATATGCCTTCCGGCCGAGACATATGAATGAATCATGGAGACGGCCTGCATGGCCTGGTCCAGGCCTGAAGCATCGTCAAGATCATCAAGAGTTCCATAGAGAAAACGGCGGATCTCTTCATCGTCAGTTATCCCGCGGTTGATAAGCACTCTCGCAACGAGCGGGTCGATTCCGAACTTTTCAGCTATGCTCCGGTCTCCTCCGCGAACCTGCTGTATCCAGCGCTGCCTTGCCCGGTATGACATATATGATTCCTCCAAAGCTTCTTCCGAAAATAGAAAGATGCATAAAACAGATTCCGGATATTGTCTCTGAATCTGTTTTATGCATATGGTAATGCAAGTGTCAAAAGGCACTTTTGACTCCGGCATCATATGGTATTTATCCGACACAAAGGTCAGGAATCATACATCAGCGGGAAGTCTTCTTCTTCCTTTTCTTGCTGGCCGTAATCTTCTGAGCGGCCTTCGCTGCCTGAGCCGCCTTCTCGGCAGCCTGGTCCCTCTTATCCTTCGCTATGCGCAGTACATACCAGATAGGACCGGTCAGGCATACTGAGGAGAATGCGCCGGCCACGATACCGACCATCAGCGGAAGCGCGAACTCACGGATCGACGGTACGCCTACTATATACAGGCACGCGATGGTCGCGAAGGTTGTCAGCGAGGTGTAGATCGATCTCGTCATGGTAGACGTGATACTCATATCTACCAGATCCTCGAGGGAATCGAAGCTCTTCCTCTCCTTCAGGTTCTCACGCACACGGTCGAATATAACGATCGTAGCGTTGATAGAATAACCGACGATAGTCAGCATAGCCGCTATGAAGGTATTGCCGATGGATATCCTGATGATCGCGTAGGAGGCGAACACCAGAAGCACATCGTGCACCAGAGCCAGAACCGCCGCCGAAGCGAATCTTACATCCGAGAAGCGGAACCAGATATATACCAGCATGCAGAAAACCGCTATGATAACAGCGATAACAGCGTCTCTCCTCATCTCGTTGGAGATGGTCGAGCTTATCGTCTCAAAGTTGATTGACAGCGCTTCCTCACCCTTGTTGTCTGTGTAGGTGGCGATCGGGAACTCTTCGTTCAGGGCCTCTGTCAGCTCCTGCCTCTCATCGACGCTGAGCTGTCTTGTCTTGAAGATGATCTCATTTGCGCCTGACACCTTCTGAGACTGGATCTCGGCACTGTTGATCACGCTCTGGAATATCGGCTTGATGCTGCTGTCAATCTCATCAATGCTGTAATCCTTTTCAAATGTGACATCCGTCGCCGTACCGCCCCTGAACTCCATAGAGAGGTTCAGGGCGCCGTTTCCGCGGGCGTTGTTAATCACGCAGAACAACGGGCCTGAGATCATGCAGATGATGGCGATCGTGAACAGGACCTTCCTCCTGGCGACAAGATGAAGCCTGTTGAACTTCAGGGCTTTTCCGAAGTACTTCTCATCCTGCATGCCGAACGCGTAGCAGGCATTTACGAGCAGCCTTGAGATTACAAGAGCCGTGAACATGGAGAGGACGATACCAAGCGCAAGAGACTGAGCGAAGCCCTTGACTGATCCGGTAGCCATCAGGTTCAGCACGAAGCAGGCGATCAGAGTCGTCACATTGCCGTCGATAATGGCGGACAGAGCCTTCTTGAAGCCTATGTCGATAGAAGACCGCACAGACTTGCCTGAAGCGATCTCCTCACGGATACGCGCGTAAATAATGACGTTCGCGTCAACGGCCATACCGATTGACAGGATGACGCCGGCAATGCCGGGAAGCGTGAGCGTCATATCAAACGCGTTGATCGCGACAAGGTCGAGAGCCGCGTACAGGATAAGCGCGAAGCCGGCGATAATACCAGGAACCTTGTAGGCGATGATCATGATCAGGATAACGATAGCAAGACCGATGATTCCTCCGCGGAGGGAAGTGCTGAGCGCTCTCTGTCCGAGCTGGGCCCCGACAACATTGGAGCGGATCTCTTCAAGCTCGAGGGAAAGGGAACCGATCCTTATATAGGACGCGAGTTCCTGCGCGCTCTCGATCGTAAATGAACCGGAAATCACGCACTTTCCGTCTGTGATGGGTTCATTTACACGCGGAGCGCTGACCGTCTCGCCATCATATACGATGGAGATTGTATTTCCGACATTAGCGCTGGTTGCGTCGGCAAACGCTTTGGTTCCTTCCTTATCAAACTCCAGCTGGACAACATATTCCGTATTGTTCATGTTGTCTCTCTGGGAGGCGGCCTCCGCCGAGGTCACATGCGTACCGTCAAGGATAACCGTGCCGTCTGAGAGCTGGAACTCCAACGATCCGGGCTTTCCGAGATCCTCAAGAATCTCATCGGCATTAGATACGCCGGGAATCTCGATATTGATACGGTTGCTTCCTTCCTGATAGACGGAAGCCTCTGTTGAATAACCGTCAACACGCTGCTGAAGCTTATAGACGGTATCCGACATGTCTTCCGCTGAAGGGTTGGACTCAACTGCCTGATAAGTGATGGAGACACCACCCTCAAGGTCAAGCCCGAGCTTGATGTTCTTCGCCGCGCCTGTTCCTGTCGGACCCCATCCGACAAATGCCGTGTAGATAAGCAGCACGAGCGCAATGGCAATCACCGCCAGGATAATCCCGGCATTTCTCTTTTTCATTGGTCTGTTCCTCTTTTCTAAGCCAACCAATACTGCATCTCCGCCGCCCGCGTCCGGAAGGCGGAAATGAATCAACAGTTACGAATACATTATTGTAAGTATTCAGCAAGAGCGGCCTTTATCAGAAGCGCGCTCTCTACTCTCTTCCTCTCGAGCTCACACCCGATCTCATAGACACTGTCAATGCGTCCATGGAAATTGTAGGAATTCGCCGCGCATCCTCCGCTGCAGTAATACCGCGCGAAGCAATCCGGACATTCCTTTCTTGAATAAACATTGCATGCCTTGAATGTGCCGACTATATCCTCACGCTTCACGCCCTCTGTAACATTGCCGAGGAGAAACGCTTCGTTGCCGACAAACTGATGGCAGGGATACAGGTCTCCCCAGGGAGTCACGGCCAGATACTCCGTTCCGCTTCCGCAGCCCGACAGCCTCTTGTACACGCAGGGTCCGCCGGTCAGATCAATCATGAAATGAAAGAAGGTAAAGCCTCTTCCCTCTTTCTCTCTCCTGATCATCTCACGGGCAAGGATGTCATACTGCTCCTTAATGGTATCAAGATCCCCGGGCTGTATCGCGTAAGGCGCATCAGGAGGAGCTACAACCGGCTCTATCGAGATCTGGTCAAATCCCAGATCCGCGAAGTGAAGAACATCTCTTGAGAAATCAAGATTGTAATGAGTAAATGTCCCGCGTATATAGTACTGCTTTCCGAGAGCCTTTCTGCGCCTTGCAAATTCCTGAAACTTCGGAAGAACAAGATCATAGCTGCCCTTCCCGTTTCTAGTCGGGCGCATCCTGTCATGGACCTCTCTCCTGCCGTCAAGACTCAGGACAACGTTGTCCATCTCCCTGTTGCAGAAGTCCATGATGCTGTCATTCAGCAGCACTCCGTTTGTCGTGAGAGTAAATCGGAAGTGCTTATCGTGAGCTTCTTCAAGGGAGCGTCCGTAGGCGACAAGCTCTCTGACAACACCGAAGTTCATCAGCGGCTCTCCGCCGAAGAAATCAACTTCAAGATTCCTTCGGTTCCCGGAGTTTGCGACAAGAAAATCAAGCGCCTTCTTTCCGGTCTCGAAGCTCATCAGGGCACGTCTTCCGTGATACTCTCCCTCTCCCGCAAAGCAGTACTGGCAGGCCAGGTTGCAGTCGTGCGCAATATGCAGGCATAGAGCCTTAACGACAACAGGCCGTTTCCTGAAATCAGTAACAGCGCCGCGGTACACATCACGCGTAAAGAGCTGCCCGCTTTCCTGAAGAGCCCTTATCTCATCCAGGGCCTCCGCAGCCTCGTCAGGGCTGTATTCCTCTCCCAGGCCTGAGATAAGATCCGAGTCTTCTATGGCCGGATTCCCATTAAGCTTCCCTATCAGGTCATAGACCAGGCCGTCAACGACATGCACACTGCCGCTGTCCACGTCAAGTACTATATTATATCCGTCTTTCCGATACTGGTGTACCAAATTACCCTCCGCCGGATCCTGTCATAAGCAGAACTGATCGTTCTGCCATGCAGTATCAGCTCCATAGAACAGGCTGCCGCAGGTGCTATCTGCGACAGCCTGTCAATTCCATCTTCGTGTATCAGCTCAATCTATCGTCAGAAATTATTACCTGCTCTTCTCACAGGTCTGGTTTCCGACTGTGCAGCTGGTCTTGCATGCGGACTGGCAGGACGTCTGGCACTCACCGCATCCGCCCTTCTTCATGCTCTCCTGAAGGGATCTGGTGTTCAGAGTCTTGATATGCTTCATGTCTGAGGCCTCCTTCACATATGATGTCACAAACGCACCCTCGCTTGTGCTACCACGGCATTATAACATAGTGCCGGGATAATTCAAAGATAAATTTGATGTAAAGATCCGTACAGCACAGTTGGGGCAAAAGGCACTTTTGACCCCAACATCACAGATCAGAAAAACTCTGTCAGCCTTCAAGCTCCTTGGCGCGGGCGGCAATCTCCTTCTCCTGGACATCCGCCGGAGCCTGCTCATAACGGGCGAACTCATAAGCGAAGTCTCCGCTTCCGCCTGTCATGGAGCGGAGTGTCGTGGAGTATCCGTACAGCTCACTCTGAGGAACGTCCGCGTCGACAATGGTGTTGCCCTTGTGATCCGGGTTCATGCCGAGGACACGTCCGCGTCTCTTGTTCAGGTCTCCCATGACGTCACCGGTGAACTTATCCGGCACTGTAACATGAAGTGAGACAATCGGCTCAAGGAGAACCGGGCTGGCTTCCATGAAGCCCTTCTTGAATGCCATATTCGCGGCGGTCTTGAATGCCTGCTCGGAGGAGTCTACCGGATGGTAGGATCCGTCATAGAGAATCGCCTTGACACCTACAACCGGATATCCGGCCATCGGACCGGCACCCACAGAGTCCGCGATACCCTTCTCGACAGCCGGGAAGAAGTTCTTGGGGACAGCACCGCCGACGACGATCTGCTCGAATACATAAGGAGTGTTGAGGTCTCCCGACGGCTCGAACTTCATCTTGACATGTCCGTACTGGCCGTGTCCTCCGGACTGCTTCTTATACTTGGAATCGACATCGCTGTTCTTGCGGATAGTCTCGCGGAACGCGACAGCCGGCTTGCTGAGCTCCGCCTCAACCTTGTACTTGGACTGGAGCTTGCTGATGATGATATCAAGATGCTGGTCTCCCATACCGTACAGAAGCGTCTGATGGTTGCCGGCATCATTGACGGTCTTCATCGTCAGGTCTTCCTGAGCGATCTTAGCCAGAGCCTGGGCGACCTTGTCGAGATCCCCCTTGTTCTTCGCCGCGTACTTCTTGTATGTGTACGGAGTCGAAACATCAAACTTATCGAAGAGGATCGGCGCTGCCTTGGTTGAGATGGTGTCTCCCGTAGCTGCGTCGAGCTTCGCGATAGCTCCGATATCTCCGGCATGAAGCTCCGGAACCTCCTGAGGCTTGTTGCCGCAGAATACATAGAGCTTGCCGGCGCGGAACTCATCCTGTGATTCGGTGTCATAGAGCATGTCATCCGGCTTCAGCGCTCCGGAAGCAACCTTGACGAGGGAATACTTACCGATAAACGGATCAACGATGGTCTTCCAGATAAACGCGCTCTTCACGCCGTCCGGATTGTAGTTCGCCTCGTAATCCTTGTCGTTCTTGACATCCTTTCCGGTAATAGTGCGCTCGGACGGGCTCGGGAAATACCTGACGATATCGTCAAGAAGGATGTTGATGCCCTGAAGGTTCGTCGATGAACCGATCGTCACCGGGCACATATCGCACTGGCATACGTTCTGCTTGAGCGCGCCGAAAACCTCCTCGTCAGTGAACTCCTCACCGCCGAAATACTTGTCCATGAACTCCTCGCTCGTCTCGGCGACGGTCTCGAGCATGGCGTCACGGCGCGCGGAGACATCGTCAGCCATGTCAGCCGGCTCGTCACACTCCGCCTTCTTCTCCTTGTCGATGTACTTGAACGCCTTCTGCGAGACTACGTCAACATAACCGACATACTTTTCGTTCTCCCGGATCGGCAGATACAGAGGAGCGATCTTCGTTCCGTACAGCTCGGTCAGAGCGTCCACGACGTTGACAGCCGAAGCGTTCTCAACGTCCATCGAAGAGATGTAGAATATCCTCGGAAGCTTGTACTTCTCGCACAGATCCCATGCCTTCTGTGTTCCGACCTCAACGCCGCTCTTGCCGTTGATCACAATGATCGCCGCGTCCGCTGCAGCGGCTGCTTCCTCCGCCTCACCGACAAAATCAAAATACCCGGGAGCGTCAAGAATGTTGATCTTCACATCACCGCGGATAACAGGAGCAACCGAAGTGCTGATAGAGAACTTTCTGTTCTGCTCCTCCTTATCGTAATCACTGAGGGTATTCCCGTCGGCGACGTTTCCAAGTCTGGTCGTAATGCCGGACAGGTAGGCCATAGCCTCCAGAAGGCTTGTCTTACCCGCTCCGCCGTGGCCAAGGAGCACAACATTGCGGATCTTGTCAGTGTTGTAAACTTTCATGAGTATCATCCTCCATTCACGTAATTCAGGCATATGCCCATATGCGAATATTTTACATAAACGATGGCTTTAATGCAAGGCTTTTGTATCTTTTCAACCAACTGTCGGTCAGTACACTTGAACTTTCCCCGTCATTATGGCATACTGTATC
>DFHY01000105.1 GCA_002371345.1 Lachnospiraceae bacterium UBA3711 | reverse complement strand
CTCATCAAGATCGAGAATATCTGATCATACGCCGATCGCTAAGCCATGCCTATGTGATTCAGTGTACATTGTCATCCGGTAACGGAATTTCATACGGCCGCACGGAACATATCAGCATGTTCCATGCGGCCGTATATAAAATAATGTGTGGATCGCTTCGTTGCTTCGCAAGTCTTCGCTCAGCTCAGCGCCTAGCGGACGTCCAGCGTCCCGCGCTCCTTCGGTTGTCTGCATCTTAGGCAAATCCCTGTCTGTTATTCCGAAGCACATTCCTCCACATGAAGTTCATCATCTACGAAGATTGCCCTTACTGAGTCCGAAGATCTTATAAGATCCATAGCCTCATCCTTCCCCATAAGCATACATACAGTGCTCAGGGCGTCGCCCTGAAGCGAAGAGCCGCTTACGATCGATACGCCCCACAGGTCGTTCATCACAGGATACCCTGTCTCAGGATCCAGTATGTGATGATACAGGACACCGTCCTTCTCAAAGCATCTCTGATATACACCTGACGTCACTACTGACAGATCATCTATCTCAACAGTATCCACGATGCCGGTGTCAAACGGCTTCTGGATGCCTATCTTCCAGGCTGACCCGTCCGTCTTCGCCCCGATCGCAAGTACATTTCCCCCAAGATTAATCAGGCCGGATACTATTCCTTCGCCTTTCAGATAATCTGCTATACGGTCAGCAGCATATCCTTTCGTCAGGGCCCCAAGATCTATCATGGTATCCGGATTGTCGAACTCCAGGTACCATTTACTGTCTTCCTTCTCCACATGCACGGCAGAGGCATCCACCTTCCTCAGCGCACTCTGAATCTCAGCCTCTTCAGGGACAGAAGGCTGTTCGCTCTTGAAGTCCCATAGATCTGACAGCGGCGCTACGGTAATATCAAATCTGCCCTCACTGACCTTATAGTAATCCAGACCTGTCTGTATCACGTCAGCGAGCATATCCGATACCTCAACGCGGTCCGTATCCCTGTGATTTACAGCATACAGCTCGCTGTCTTCGTCGGTTCTGCTGAACGTGTTCTCAATCTCATCGCAGATTGACCGGCAGCCGTCCACCAGATCATCTCCGTTGTCTCCCGCATAGAATCGTATCGAAACAACCGTATCAAAGTAAAAATCATTCAGCGAATACTCGCTCACTTCTTCCGCGCCTGCTTCGACCGCTTCAGCCTGACTGCTGTCATTCTCAGCATACACGCCGAGGCATGCAAACATCACGCAGACAGCTGACAGCCCTGCTGCAGCGAACAGTCTGTACTTACCGCACATATTCTATTCCTTCCAGTTCTGAATACTATGATGCATCATGTTCACGATACATAAGCCTGCAGTTCACCATCCGCCAGGTCTATCCTTATCGTACTTCCCTGCAGGACCTCTCCTGACAGAATCATACGGGCAGCAAGAGTCTCAACATTCTTCTGGATATAGCGGCGCAGCGGCCTGGCTCCGAAGGCCGGGTCATAGCCTCCCTCTGCTATATGCTCTCTGGCAGCTTCAGTAAGCTCAATGCTGATATGGCGGTCTGACAGACGCTGATTCAGCTCATTGATCTGAAGTTCAACTATGTGGGCAATATTGTCTTTCGTCAGAGGATGGAACAAAATGATCTCATCCAGCCTGTTCAAAAACTCCGGTCTGAAATGGCCTTTAAGATCAACCTCTACAGCACTCTGTGCTTCAGGACTGATAGTTCCGTCTTCGTTTATACCCTCAAGCAGATACTGCGACCCGATATTGGATGTCATGATCAGTATCGTGTTCTTGAAGTCAACGGTCCTGCCCTGAGAGTCAGTTATCCGCCCGTCATCAAGCACCTGCAGCAGGATATTGAATACATCCGGATGCGCCTTCTCGATCTCGTCGAACAGTACCACTGAATACGGCTTGCGGCGTACTGCTTCCGTCAGCTGTCCTCCTTCATCATAGCCAACATATCCTGGAGGCGCCCCTATGAGTCTTGACACAGAGAACTTCTCCATATATTCACTCATATCGATGCGAACCATGTTGTTTTCATCGTCAAACAGGTTCTGCGCAAGAGCCTTCGCAAGCTCCGTCTTACCGACGCCTGTCGGGCCGAGGAAGAGGAATGAGCCTATCGGTCTTGAAGGATCCTTGATGCCTGCCTTTGAACGAAGAATAGCCTCGACTGTACGCTCCACAGCCTCATCCTGTCCAATGACACGCTCATGAAGTTTATCTCCAAGCGCAAGAATCTTCTGCCTCTCGCCTTCATTCAGCTTCGATACCGGAATACCGGTCCAGCGGCTGACTACCCTGGCGATCTCATCCTCTCCAACGGACTCATGAACGAGCGACAGATCTTTCTGTTTCAGCGCCGCCTCCTCACTGGCCAGCTGAGCCTGAATCTTAGGAAGCTCACCGTATTGAAGTCTGGCAGCTTCATTGAGATCGCTCTTCTGCTTTGCCGCTTCGATCTGGCGGTTTATATCCTCGATCTGCTGGCGCAGCGCGCTGAGATTGTCTACCGCATTCTTCTCATTGTCCCACTGTGCCTTCTTTGATGAGAACTCCTCTTTCAGATCAGCCAGTTCTTTCTGAAGAGTCTCGAGCCTCTCCTTTGAAGCACTGTCGGTTTCTTTCTTAAGAGCGGTCTCTTCAATCTGCATCTGAAGAATCTTGCGGTTCAGCTCGTCAAGTTCCGCCGGCATTGAATCCAGCTCGGTCTTGATCTGCGCGCATGCTTCATCCACAAGGTCTATCGCCTTGTCCGGAAGAAAACGGTCCGAAATATAACGGTTTGACAGCGTAGCCGCCGCAACCAGCGCACCGTCCACTATCTTCACGTGATGATAGTTCTCATAACGCTCCTTCAATCCCCTCAGAATAGAAATAGTGTCCTCCACAGTCGGCTCATCCACCATGACAGGCTGGAACCTTCTGGCAAGAGCGGCGTCCTTCTCGATATACTTACGGTATTCATCCAGTGTCGTAGCGCCTATGCAGTGCAGTTCACCTCTTGCGAGCATGGGCTTAAGCATATTACCGGCATCCATCGCTCCGTCCGTCTTCCCTGCTCCTACAATCAGATGAAGCTCATCGATGAACAGAAGGATCTCACCTTCGCTCTTAGATACCTCCTGAAGAACCGCCTTCAGTCTCTCCTCGAACTCTCCGCGGTATTTGGCGCCTGCTACCAGCGCACCCATGTCAAGCGAAAACACCTTCTTATTCTTGAGCGCTTCAGGGACATCACCGCCTGCAATCCTCTGTGCCAGTCCCTCAACCACAGCTGTCTTGCCTACTCCCGGTTCTCCAATCAGAACAGGATTATTCTTGGTCTTTCTTGAAAGGATACGGATAACATTCCGAATCTCATCGTCCCTTCCGATAATTGGATCAAGCTCCTGTGCTTTCGCCTTCCCTACCAGCTCGACTCCATACTTCTTAAGAGAATCATATGTATCCTCAGGACTGTCAGTCGTAACTCTCTGGTTACCGCGCACAGTTGAAAGCACCTGAAGAAAACGATCCTGTGTTATACCGAATTCCTTGAAGAATTCCTTCATAGAAGGCGATGGATGCTGCAGCATGGACAGGAAAAGATGCTCAACCGAGACATACTCGTCTCCCATCCTCTTCGCCACATCCTCAGCACTGATCAGAGTCTTATTCAGATACTGGCCGATATAAGTCTGGGAAGAGCCAGATACCTTCGGCCTCCTGTTAAGAGCCTCCTCAAGAGCATTCTCAAAATACTGCTTCTGAATGCCCATCTTCTCGATGAGCCTTCCTGTCAGAGAATCCTCCTGATGCACCAGCGCGTAGAGAAGATGCTCCTGCTCAATCTCCTGATTGCCATATTCGGAAGCAACCTTGTCAAGCATATTGATAGCTTCAATAGATTTCTGCGTAAACTTCTGTATATTCATGGCTGTCCCCCCTTTCGAAGACCTCCCGGTCTTTTTCCATATATCCAATAAATGATGCCGTAGCTGAAGAACCACCTATCCCAACAACGATGCACGGACCTCCTCACTGCCTGGCAGCTGCCTCACTATTTGACTGATCCGTACTATGGCATTCAAGCAACTGATATATTTATACCACCGATTGTTAGCACTGTAAAGAGTCGAGTGCTAATAATTATGTGTATTATTTATGTTTTTCATGGGAAATCGCGGCACAGCCATCAAGGCTGAGGATTATGATTTGCCAGCAGCGCAGCCATCATGGAACCAGATCGTACTTCACAATATTCATGGACACCGCACCCTTCGCGGAAAACGTAATCCGCTGCGCACCCATGTCAGTATACAGATTCGCGGTGATCGTCTGAGCCCCATCATTAATGAAAGCCTCCGCGCTGTAACGGTCCAGAATCATACGGATCTTAACAGCCCCGTCCTTCGACGGTATCTCCGCCCTCCGCTGGTGTATAATCGCACGCCTGGAGCCCGAGAACTTCCGGTCTATCTTCATGATCCCGTCCCCGGGATGATAGCTCAGCATTGTATAGTACCGCCCTCCCGCGGCAAACTTCATTACAAACATCTCGTAAGGCTGATTCTCATCAGCACTTCGCAATTCGATCTCCATATCGACACAACGCCCGCGTATCCCGTCAAGCTCCATCTCTCCGTTCACGTAGACATTCTCATAAGATACTTTATTCCTGCGTATCTGCTCCAGTTCACGCACAGGCCGCTGATACAGCCTTCCATTCTTCACAGACAGCTCGCGCGGAATAGTCATCTGACCGAACCAGGTTGTAGGATCAAGCCTGTATCCCGGCGTTGTATCCCAGTTCTGCATCCACGCTATCATTATCCTTCGCCCGTCCGGAGCAAGAATAGTCTGTGTAGCGTAGAAATCAATTCCATAATCAATGGCCTGGTCGTGCTGCGGAGTGAAGATCCCATCTTCATCATTATACTCACCGATAAGGCAGAGAGTTCCATTTCCATTGTGATACTCAAAGCCTTCAGGAAGCATGTCCATAGGACTTGTAAGCAGCACCCATTTCTCATCCAGCCTGAAAAAGTCCGGGCATTCCCACACCTTTCCGAAGCGGTCAAAATTCTGTATAAGCAGCTTCCCTTTACTCCAGTTAATGCCGTCACTGCTCCTGAACATAACGATCTTAGCGTCCCGCCCCACAGTGGCGCAGCAGGCGACTACCCTGTAAGTCCCATCCTCATCAATCCATATCTTAGGATCCCTGAAGTCATACGGGCTGCAGCCATCAGGAAGATCATCGACAGTCATGATCGGATTCTTACCGTATTTCTCATAGTTGACGCCGTCCCCGAAAGCAAGGCACTGCTGCTGAATGTCACGAGTGCTGCCATCCTCCATCTCCTTCTTCAGCACACCGGTATATATCAGCATCTGCCTGCCGTCATCAAGTTCAACCGCTGACCCTGAGAAGCAGCCATCCTTGTCATAGTCCTGATCAGGTGCCAGAGCAGCCGGAAGATATTCCCAGTGAATAAGATCATCAGAAACAGCATGTCCCCAATGGCACGGCCCCCACACGGTATTATAAGGAAAATACTGATAAAACAGGTGATACTGACCCTTATAAAACGAAAAGCCGTTCGGATCATTCATCCAGCCGACACGGCTTGACAGATGAAAAGCCGGTCTCTCCTCAGGAGGAATCCTGGATCCGATCTGTATCTCATATTCCCTGACTTCGCGAAGCTTCTCGCTGTCCATATATCTTTCTCTCCCTTCCGAAATACAGGACTGCGGCGGCACGACGGATATGCCTGTGAGCACTCCGCCGCATCCGCCGCAGATTCATTCAATATGCTTGATTATCATGATATCTTCCGTTAACCGGAAATCTATCTGTCCATCAGCCCTTTACAGCACCTGAGGTGACACCCTCAACGATGTACTTCTGCATGATCAGATACAGAATCAGAATCGGGAGCATCGCCAGGATCAGGGCGGCAAGCACGCAGCCCATATCCGAACCGCCCATGGATCCATAGAAGATCTGAGTAGCGATCGGGATGGTGTACAGCGGCTTGTTTGTAAGTACCAGACTCGGAAGCAGATAGTCATTCCAGAATGCCATCGCGTCGATGATCGCAACAGTCGCGGTCGTCGGACCGAGCAGCGGATACACAACTCTCCAGTAGGTCTGCCATCTGGTGCAGCCGTCAATAAGCGCCGCCTCTTCAAGCTCGAGCGGAATGTTCGTCTTGATCGCTCCGCTGTACATGAATGTCGCCATTGACACTGAGAAACCGGTATGCATCAGGATCAGTGTCAGCCTGTGGTTCAGCACGTTCAGAGTTCCTCCGTAGATCGAAACGATCGGGATCATCAGAACCTGGAACGGAATAACCATGGAAGCGATCATCAGAGCGAAGATCAGCCTGCAGGCCACCCAGTTGTTCCTGGTTACGACGAACGCGCACATACCCGAGAAAATCAGCGTCAGCACTGTCGCTGAAACCGTGATGATTACGGAGTTTCCGAACACGCCCCAGAAGTTCATCTTCTCCATGGCGGTCGGGAAGTTGCTGGTGATGAATCCCTTTCTCGGTCCGATAAATGCCAGCGGGAAACGGTTAATATCCGTATTCGCCTTGAACGCATTGATCAGAGCTATGATAAACGGGAAGATAAATGCAAGAAAGAGTACAAGGAGGACGATCCACATGACCACGTTGACGATCTTCCTGCGGCGAGCCGCCTTTGCATTCTCAAGTTCATACATTACGCGCTCACCTCCCCCCTGCGGCCGATATAGACCTGAGTGACACCTACAATAGCGCAGACAAGGAAGAGGATAAGAGCCTCCGCCTGGCCTGTACCGAACAGGCGCTCCGTGAATGCGGTACGATACACGTGCATGGCTGCCATGACCGATGAGTTGAACGGTCCGCCCTCTGTCAATGTCAGGTTGACATCGTAGACCATGAAGCATCTGGTGATGGTCAGGAAAATGCACTGTACAAAAGAAGATCTCATCAGCGGAACGATGACCTTCCATGTCGCCTGCGACTGAGTGCAGCCGTCAATCTGGGCCGCCTCGATCAGGCTCTTGGAAACGCTCATGAAGCCCGCAACGTAGATCAGCATCATGTAGCCCGCGTACTGCCATACCGCAACGATGATCATACATGCCATCGCGCCCGACGGAGTTCCGAGCCATGAATCCTTGAGGAAACCGATGTTCAGATTCTCACCAATCGCGACGAACGCGCTGTTGAAAACGAACTTCCAAACATAACCAAGGACAATTCCGCCGATCAGGTTCGGAATGAAGAAACCGGCACGGAAGAAGTTCTGTCCCTTTATTCCCCTGGTTACCATGTAAGCCAGAAGGAACGCCATCACATTGACCAGTATAACTGCGATCGCTGAGTATATCAGCGTTCTGCCCATCGCCACCCAGAACGCGCCGTCGCTGAATGCTGACGCGTAGTTGGCGATGCCTACAAAAGGCTTCGTCGTGGAGATTCCGTCCCAGCTCGTAAAGGTCAGATAGAAACCATAGATAAGCGGGATGATAACGACTCCGCAGAACAGAACTGTCGCAGGACCGGCAAACATGAGATACTGTCTGATCTTATAAGACAATGTATTCCTTTTCATGTTAGTCTCCTACTATCAATAATTTCAGGAAGGAGATACCGGTACCTCCCGATACCCCCTTCCCGTATCATCATTCAATCATGAATCAGATTCTGCAGATCAGTGCTCGATGACCGCCGCGCCCTTCCAGTACTCAGTCAGCTCATCCGCAAGGCCTTCTCTGTCGATCTCGCCGCCAAGATACTTCTGCATGCTTGCACCGACCTTGGTGATGTGATCATCCGGGAAGAAGTTGTAGTTGCCGATCAGGTTGCCCGCATCCGCAAATGCCTTGACGGAAACAGAGAGCGGATCGGAGACATCAAGAGTGTTGCTCTTGTACGGGGAAACCAGAGCGCAGGTATTCGATACGAAATCCTGTCCGTCCGGATCGGTAGCCATCCAGTTCAGGAAATCCTTGGCAGCCTGCTGCTGCTCCTCGGAGACAGAGCTGTCAACGAAGAAATACTTGGAGCCGCCGCCGACAAGCTTCTCGTTAGTGCCGTCCTCGGTGTTCTGCGGAACCGGCATCATACCCATCTCACTGTCAGACTCGGACTGAACAATCAGTGACCAGTCCCAGTTGCCGCCGAACATGAACGCTACATCGCCCCATGCCAGCATATCCTCGGACTTGTTGCGGTCCGCGTTGACAGCCGAATCCTTAGCGTAGTTGTACTCCATAAGGACATCAAAGGTATCCATCAGGGAGTTGAACTTCTCGTTGTTGATGATGTCGCCCTCGCCGGCAACCAGCTTCTGGACATAAGCTTCCGGATCCTCCTGCTCCTCAACTACCTGCGCGAGATAGTGAGCCGCCAGGGACCAGTCTTCCTTCATGATCGCGACAGGGGCATCCATGCCGCCTTCGACCAGCTTGTCAAGGAGCTCCTTGAAAGCGTCAAGGGTCTTGTAATCTTCCGGCTTGAATTCCTCTCCGGTGATGTCCTCGATAGCTGTCTTGTTGTACATGACTCCGCGTGCCTCGATGCAGAACGGAAGCGCCGCGACCTTGCCGTCGATCTCGATTGCATAGTCAGTGTCCTTCGCCGCGTCGGTATCGGCAAGATCAATGCCGTGCTCCGGTGTCAGTGAGTAGACATCCTTCGCGTCGACCATGGACAGGACGTACGGGTTATTGGACGCATAGCGGGTTCCCATGTGGGTGATAACCGGGTCGTTGGACATGGCGACTTCCATATTTACGCCGGCAAGCTCTGAGTAAACAGGAGCCTCCTCTTCAAACTGAGTCTGGATCTCAGACTTGGAGTTGAATACGGTCAGATCGGTGGCCGCCATAACCGGCGTGACCGCCATCGCTGCCGCTGTGACAGTTGCGATTGCTGTGATTAATTTTTTCATCTCTTCCCTCCTGGAAATAAGAAAACTTTATGGTGTTTCCAATCTATCACTTAGCCATATTTGTGTCAACCGTTTAACATGTTTGATCGATAATTTCGGTTGATTTCAACAAATCCGGAGTGCATCTATTAGTTATTATGCACAATGACATTTCGCATCAGCCTATAAAAAAGGGAGGGTTTCGAAGTCGATTTCGAAACCCTCCGTCATTTTCCCGTGTCAACCGGTTGACATACCGTTTGCATGCCTGCACCCACTCAATTGCGGAGCCGCAGTACAGAACAGGAAACGCCGTCACGTATACTCATCATTTCCGCACGTTGTCCCCCTCCGCTCAAGGGTCACATGAAACATAGTCCTTGCCGGATAGCTCTCATTTCTGGCTGCCCTGATTATAATACTGACACATTCCTGCGCCATCTCATGCACCGGCTGGCATATGGTAGTCAGCTGCGGGTTCGTCATCTGTGCCAGATTCACATCGTCATAACCGACGATCTTGACATCCTGAGGCACTCGCTTCCCCCTCTTGGCAAGCTCAGCCATAATCTGCATCCCGATTACGTCTGATCCGGCAAAGATGCCGTCAACATCAGGCGCTGAGTCGAGAAATGACCTCAGCTCGGGGAAATAGTTAAGATCGTCAAGGTGTTCCGGCGCGCATATATTCTCTCTGACTTCAATATCCGGGTGCTGTCTGCAGACATCCAGGAACCCTACCCTGCGCGCGTCAGCCGGCATCGAAACCTCTCCGGCGCCTCCGATGCACATCAGGTTTCTGCATCCTGCCCTGATAAGCTCCCTGGCTGCCATGGCGCCGCCCTCATAGTTGTCACACTCGACCCCGGCATCCGCTTCATTGATAAAGCGTTCAAACGCCACGACAGGGAATCCAAGATTCCTGAGCTTTCCAGTCTCAACAGATCCTGAGCACAGTATCAGTCCCGCCACCCGGTTGCTGACACATACCCTTACATACTCCTCCTCGCGGGCTACTTTCCCCTGCGAACAGAACAGGAGCAGCTGGTAGTTCTGCTCACGGGCGGCACTCTCCAGACAACTCAGCACCTTGGCAAAGTAAGGATGGGATATGCTCGGCACTATCACACCTATCATTGAACTGCTCTGTTTTGACAAAGACCTTGCCATGGCATTCGGCTGATAATTGAGTCTGGCCATGGCCTCGCGGACACTTCTCTTTGTATCCTCGCTTATATATCCACGATTATTGAGAACTCTCGACACCGTCCCTACAGACAATCCTGCCTCACGTGCCACATCCTTCAGGGTTGCCATAATTCCACCTCACTGCCCGGCTGCGCGTTGCTTCGAAACTATAATTACAGTCTTGTTCCGGCCAGCAGCTTCACCTCGCTGAGTGACGGCATAACACGCAGCGCGCCCTTTCTGGTTGTAATCAGGGACGCCGCCGCATTCGCGTAAGTCAGAAGCTCCAGCAGGTTCTCCTCAGTAAGGCTGTCAATCCCGTACTTGAGTACAGTGTGAATCGATGTGGCGCAGAAAGTATCGCCGGCGCCTGTAGTCTCAATAGTATGTTCCTGAAGGAACGGAGCCGCCTCGACACGCATGTCCTTATAATAGGCTCTGCTGCCGTCCTTGCCCATAGTGATCAGGATCAGCGGAATGTGATACTTCTCAGCGAGCATCGCCGCACCTTTGTCATAATCATCGGTACCGCACATGAACTCGACCTCGTTGTCAGAGATCTTCAGGAGATCGCATCTGCCCAGACCATAATCGATCTCAGCCCGCGCGTCATCCAGGCTCTTCCACAGCGGTTCCCTCAGGTTGGGATCAAATGATATAATGGCTCCCGCTTCCTTCGCAACGTCAATAGCATACCGGGTTGCCTCCCTGACTCCCGGATGTGTTGATGACAGGGTCCCGAAGTGAAACACCTTCGTATTCTTCAGAAGGCCGGTGTCAACCTCATCCTTCGTCAGCATCATGTCAGCTCCCGGATCACGGTAAAATGAAAAGTCCCGGTCGCCGTCTTCAAAGGTCTTTACAAAAGCAAGAGTCGTATGAACCTGTTCATCCTCTATGATTGCCTTCGTGTCGATACCGCAGCTTCCGACAGCGTCAAGCAGAAGTCTGCCGAACATGTCCTTTCCGACCTTTCCTATGAAAGCCGTCTTTCTTCCATAATTCTGAAGCATTGACAGGACATTTCCCGGCGCGCCGCCCGGATTGACCTCAAGCAGAGGATTACCCTGGGCGCTGAGCCCGTTCTCGGTAAAATCTATCAGCAGTTCCCCAAGTGCCACCACATCATATTCTTTATTCATGAATCAGCCTCCGTAGCCTGTGTTCGGGTTACTGTTTCATTTTACCTCATTAATGTTATATGAACAAGGTTCAGATTAGAATCCGCTCCCAAGGATGCGTATGATCTGCCGTTTGTAATCCAGAAACTCCTGAGTCAGATTGTATTCCTTCCGCTCAGGCCGCGGAGTCTGTATCCTGATCTCGTGCTCAATCACTCCCGGATTGCCTGTCATCAGGTATATTCTGTCAGAAAGCAGTATCGCCTCGTCAATATCATGCGTAATAAAAATAGTTGAAAGGTCGATACGCTGCATCATGTCAAGGTACCAGGAGTGCATCTGGCTCTTGGTGATGGTGTCAAGGGCTGAAAACGGTTCGTCAAGGAGAGCTGCTCCGCAGTTATCATGCGAACCGCCGTCCTCACCGCCAGCCTCTGTATGGCCGGTCCGGGCGGCGCTTAAATATGTTCTAAGGAAAGCAGCCCTCTGGCGCATACCGCCTGAGAGCTGCGCGGGATACTGGTATTGCGTCCCCTCAATGCCAAACTGCGCGAACAGCGGCTCCGCAGCCGACCGCGCCTCCTTTTTGCGGATCCCCCTGAGCACAAGAGGCAGTGACACATTGTCTATCACCTTCTTGTGAGCAAGAAGCAGATCCTTCTGCTGCATATAGCTCACGGAACCAGGCCTGCCGGTAATGTCTTCCCCGCCGAGAAGGACCTGTCCGGTCTCAGGCCGGGTCAGTCCCGAGAGCACATGAAACAGGGTCGTCTTTCCTGAGCCGCTCAGTCCCAGAAGAGATATCAGTTCTCCTCTCTCAAGGTGAATGCTGATATCCCTGATGATGGTCCGCCCATCGTACTCTTTTGTTACATGCCTTGCTTCAAGGAGACTCCCCATGGCACTTTATTCCTCTCACATCCCGGACTCCAGTAAGATCTTCAGCCCAGATAATCATTTGAAAAGCCCTTGCCGGTAAGATCATGCGAAGTAAGGTCATTCTCAGACAGCCAGCCGTAAAACGCGTTCCAGCGCTCCTCATCAAATACGCCCCACTTATCCGCATCGTCAATGTACCGCCCGGAGAGCCACTCCTGGCTGGCGTATACCAGATCCTCTGATCCTTTCAGAGACCCCGTGGTATCCCCCTCGATCAGCATGTCCGCGGCTTCCTTCGGATGTTCTGCAGCGTACTCATATCCCTTAGCGGTGGCCTCGAGAAATGCTCTGGCCGTGTCTGGAGATTCCTCCAGAAAATCATTGTTCGCGACAATCACAGGAGTATAGTAGTCCAGTTCAGGACTTATGTCGCTGAATGCCCAGTAATCGCAGTCAACGCCCTCGACCTCGGCATTTATTCCGCTCCACCCGTAGAAGACCCACACCGCGTCCGTCTGTCCGGCGGCAAGAGCGGCAGGCTCGTCCGTAATATCATTAGGAATCAGCTGAACCGAGGAGAAGTCGCCGCCGTCCTGCGTCATCACATACTCTATCATCGCAAGCTCGATTGGCGACTCCCAGGTCGAATAGGTCTTCCCTTCCAGGCCTTTCGGCGTATCGATACCATCGCCGCCCCTGGAGAGAATACCCGATGTATTGTGCTGAATCATAGCCGCGACCGCCGTGATGCCCAGAGGCTCGTCCTGGTCAAGAGCCGCTGCCATGGTGTCCTGCGCGTCAACCGCGAACTGGGCCTGGCCTGCGGCACACATCAGCACTGCGCCGTTTTCAGGGGGCTGTACGATCTGTACATCCAGTCCTGCCTCCTCATAATATCCGAGAGCCTGCGCGGCATATACGCCCGTATGGTTCGTGTTGGGAGTCCAGTCCAGGCAGAAGGTTATCTCAGCAGGCTCATCCGCATACGCTCCTGCCGCGGCGGCAGCTGACAGAAATGCGCAAAACGCCATCGCGGTTATCACTCTTTTCGTCAATTGTTTTCTCATGTTCATCTCCATTCCGCCGCCTTTTTTCCGGCGGCACAAATAATCAAAATATAAGTTCCTGTCCGCAGTCCGTGATTATCAATACTATTTCTTCTCCAGCTTTTCCCATGGGCTGCAGATATCACGCAGCGCATTTACAAGGGCCATCAGCAGAAGGCTTATGATGACGATCAGGAATATGACCGCGAACATCTTGTCAAATGCATAAGCTTTCTTTACACGTGTCATATACACGCCAAGCCCCTCAAATCCACCGAGCCATTCTGATATCACCGCCCCGACAACCGCGTACGAAGCCGAGATCTTCAGACCCGAGAAGAAGTAGGGAAGAGCCGAGGGGAACTTGACATGATAGAATATCTGCGCCCTTGTCGCGCCCATTGCGCGCATCAGGTTGACCGCGTCACCGTCCACGCTTCTGTATCCGTCAAGCAGCCCGACCGTAATCGGAAAAAAAGTTGTGATCACAACCAGTGTGATCTTCGGAGCCATCCCGAACCCCATCCACAATACAAGAAGAGGCGCGATCGCTATGGTCGGAATCGTCTGCGAGATAATCATCAGCGGATAGAAAGCCCTGTACAGAACCGGAAATCTGTCCATCACAGTCGCCATCAGCATGGCGAGTATTATTCCTGTCAAAAGCCCCCACGCCGCTTCCTGAAGCGTAGTCGCCGCATGCAGCATCAGGTTTGGAAAATCTCCGATGAACGCCCTGACTACATCAACCGGTGACGGCAGCATGTATGACGGAACCAG
>DFHY01000127.1 GCA_002371345.1 Lachnospiraceae bacterium UBA3711 | reverse complement strand
CCCTCGGAGGCAAGACGTGCTGCCTCCTCCATCCTGAGCCTGTAGCAGGCAAAGCATCTCTCTCCGCCTTCCCGGATATGCTCAAGCCCCCTGACCGCCTCGTAGAAGCGCGCAGGTTCATACTTACCGGAGACAAATGTTACAGGGTGTCTTGTGTGCATCCGCGCTATCAGGTTCCTGAGTTCCATCTCCCTGTGCCGGTATTCAGGCTCCGGTTCAATATTCGGATTGAAGAAAAAATCTGTAATCTCAAAGAACTCCGACAGGTACTCAAGCACATAGCTGGAGCATGGAGCGCAGCAGCTGTGAAGGAACAGCCGCATGGGCGGGCGCTGACCTGCCGTCTCATCACTGTGTCTTACATCCTCGATGATCCTGTCCAGCTCCTTCTGATAATTGCGCCTGTTCATCGCTTACTTCTTCCCGGTGTGGCCGAATCCGCCATCGCCTCTGTGAGTCTCATCCAGCTCATCTGTCTCCGCAAATGAGACCGCCAGATAAGGCATCACGACAAGCTGTGCTATCCTCTCTCCGTCCTCGACACACTTCTCGCTGTCCGTGTCATTGTGCAGGGCAATCATGATCTCACCACGGTAATCGGAATCCAGGACCCCGACGCAGTTGGCGGGGCGCAGTCCCTCCTTCGCGGCCAGACCGCTGCGGGCGAACAGCGCGCCGAAATACCCCTCCGGTATGGCGCAGGCAAGCCCTGTTCCGATCATACAGCTTGTGTGAGGAGCTATCACCGATCTCCCGTTTCCGGTGCACGCGTAGAGATCATATCCGGCCGAATACTCGGATCCCGAATACGGAAGCTTTGCGTCTTCTCTTATTTTCTTTACAGGTACATGTATCTTCATAATATGATTGACTCCACAAAGATTCTCAGAAGATCACAAATGACTGGGGCTCAAGTGTTATCTTTCCGTTCTCAAGGCTGCCGGCGCCTATGCCAAACAGTAAACTGCGTGTGTCTGAGGTCCCGGTCCGGGCGCTCTGCTCCTCTGAAGACGGGTTAACCGCCATGATCCGGTTTCCTCTGCGGTAAACGAAAGGAAGCTTTCCATTTTCCATATACATGATCTCAAGATTCGGCCCCGCCTTAAGGTCTGCATCTTCATGACGGATCCTGAGAACAGAACGGATCGTATTCAGAAGTGAATCCGGATCTTCCAGCATCTCACTGACAACTGGAGCGTCAGATGACGGATCCACCGGAAGATACAGCTTATCCTGCGCCGCGTCCGAGAATCCGAGGTTCGGTCCGCGGTCCCACTGCATCGGTGAGCGGCTTCCGGTCCTGAAGTATCCGCCCTCCTTCGTCCTGAGATTCAGGTAACGCTGCCCTATCTCATCGCCGTAGTAGATAAACGGAACACCGGGCATCGTCAGAATGAACGCGTAGAACAGCTTGAGTTCCCTGTTAGAAAGTGAGAACGCAGGACGCACTGTGTCATGATTGCATGATATCAGACTTATATATCCAAGTTCCTTCGTGCCCTCATACAGCTTCAGATAGCCATCCATAAAGCGGCAGATGTCCCCGCCGGCGTCCATTTTGAAGAAACTGTGGTCCTCATATTCAGGCCGGCATGCGTTGTCTTCTCCGGTAAAGCACGGGTCAGAATATATTATCCTGCCGGCGTGGTTCTGATAATCTCTGATTAAAGTCGAGTAAGGAGACTGCGCTTCGTTGAGAAGGAAATCCATGTGGAAGCCGGCGCGCAGTGACAGATCAGGATTGCTCCACTCTGATACAAGAGCGCATTCCGGATATTCCTTGTCAAACATCGCACGTACGTCTCTCCAGACAGCGCTGGTCCCGGTCTTCTTATCGTCGTCTCCCTTGACCAGTGAGGCAGCCATGTCCACGCGGAAACCGTCGCAGCCTCTGTCCATCCAGAAACGCATAACATCCTTCATGGCTTCAACTGTGGCCCTTGCGTCATCGCTGCCGCAGCCGCATTTCCAGCTCTCATCGGCATCAAGCCAGCCATAGTTCAGGGCGGGCTGGCACTTGAAGAAGTTGAGAAGATATGTGCCCGGCCTCTCCGCTTCACCGCCTACATACGGGTAGCCGAAGTTCCCTGTTCCGCGGAAGCAGAAATCGGTCCATATATATCTGTTTGAGTACTCATTTTTCTCAAGCTGACAGCTCTTCCTGAACCACTCGTGCTCTTCTGAGGTGTGGCCCGGCACCAGATCCAGCAGTACATGTATGCCTCTCTCATGGGCCTGATCAAACAGCTGAATCAGGTCGTCATTTGTCCCGTATCTCTGTGCGGTTTTCTTATAGTCCCGCACATCATATCCGGCGTCATGAAACGGCGAATCGAAGCACGGATTGATCCACAGGGCATTGCATCCCAGATCTTTGATGTAATCAAGCCTGGATATAATTCCCTGGAAATCACCGATCCCGTCCCCGTTGGAATCGCAGAACGACTGTGGGTAGATCTCATAGAATACAGCATCATTTAACCATCCTGGCATAGTTCAACTCTCCTTATACATTTCTGCTGTGAAACCATGGCCCTGCGCCTGTGTGATACACAGTCCGGCACCTGTGTGACGTATGGTCCGGCACATGAGTGTGACGCACAGTCCTGAGTCCATGGTACAGGGCCAAAAAAACCATGTGCCTCTGACCTTTACATCACCCCTAATGTGTCAAAAAACGGGCTGCCGCATATAATTGAAAAATGCGACAACCCAAAGGTATCATTATCAGCGCGGCCGTCAGAAGCCGACTGTCGCGTTCAGCCTTCTCTCCATCGCTTCGGGATTATTACAGTAGCGCACTGCGGTTTCCTGGGTGATCCTGCCTCTCTTGAACAGGTCATAGATTGACTCGTCCATTGCGATCATGCCCTCCGACGCTCCGCTTCGGATAGTGGCGTCAATCTGGTGAGTCTTTCCCTCGCGGATAAGGCTTCGGATCGCTGTGTTCGCGTACATAACCTCAAAAACAGCGGTTACGGCTCCGTCGACTGTCGGTATGAGCTGCTGTGAAATGACACAGCGAAGCATCATCGCGAGCTGAAGACGTATCTGGTTCTGCTGTCCGGCCGGATATATATCTATAATACGGTCGACAGCGTTCGCCGCACCCTGTGTGTGAAGAGTGGAGAACAGGAGAATACCTGTCTCCGCGGCTGTCATGGCGACCTCTATCGTCTCATGGTCGCGCATCTCACCCAGCAGTATTACATCAGGGCTCTCTCTCAGCGCGCTGCGCAGAGCGTGGATATAATCGACAACATCGTTCCCGATCTCACGCTGTGTGACTATGCACCTGTCATGACGGTGGACGAACTCGATCGGATCCTCCATCGTTATGATGTGGCCCTCACGGTTCTTGTTGATATGATCGATCATGCAGGCAAGCGTTGTTGACTTGCCGCTTCCGGTCGCGCCTGTGACAAGGATCAGTCCGTTCCTGATATCGGCCGCCTTCATGACAGGAGCGGGAATCCCGAGCTTGGAAGCGTCGGGAAGCCCGAAGCGTATCACTCGAAGGACAACTGCCAGAGAACTTCTCTGATGGAACACATTCGCGCGGAACCTTCCCAGAGCCGCGATTGAAAATGAAAAATCATCATCGAAGGTCTCGTCCTCAATGACCCTGTTGTGACGGCCGCACTGAGTGTAGATAGCACGGACTATCGTCTCTGTATCTTCAGGGTGGAGAACCCCTTCAGCCCTGTCCTGCTTTCCGAGAACCTTGAACGTCAGCGGAAGTCCCGGAATGATGAAAACATCCGAAGCCTCCAGACGGAGCGCCTCCTGCAGAATATCATTTAATTCTACCATCGTTATGCCAGACCTGTTCCTTCCACCGTTGTCTCAGGCAGCGTGTTGATATACCCGTTCTCATCCTCTGTCAGAGGCTGTGCTCCCTCAGGAAGAGCGTGAACAGATTCCGTCTCCGCCACCGTCTCAATCTCCCACCTCGTCACGGACAACATCCCGTCGCTGTCTGCTTCAGCCGCGATGTGAAGATACTGATTCATAGAAAACTGTATTGTAGTGGTATATCGGTTTCCATCCTGAACTGTCCCGGACGGGAGAGGCGCTCCTCCCCTCAGATGGTCGTCCATTGAGGCAAGCCACTCCTGACCGACTCTCTCACTCATAGCGTTCTGCTGCGCGAACACCATCTGCCTGTCAGCCAGAGCCTTATCCGTCTGAGCGCTGACAAGAGACAGAAGCGACAGAACGGCGAGCAGAATCAGTACACAGGTGATAACGATAGTCAGAGCGCCGGAACGAATAGGCTGTCTTGGTTTTTTTACATTCATGACGCTGCCTCCGTTTCCGTACTGCCGGTGATACCAAGGGAAGCCTCGGACTCCGTTTCGACAACAGAGATATCACTGAAATCGATCTCCGTGTCTGAGCTCAGCACCGCGTCCACATCATCGGGATAATACCTTGCCGTGTCAAGCTGAGCCAGATCTTCATCGGGATTGTCGACGTTCACAATGCTCATGTTGCCGGTCATCAGGTATCCGACTGCCCTGACCTCGCAGGTCATAAGCAGCGTTACCTCATATTCACCGTCCTCGGCCTCAGCTCCGTCTGAATTGAAATGAAGCTGAACCGTTGTCCGCGGGGTCTCATCATCACTGTACTCATCGTTCGCCTGATCGATAAGATCCTCCTGCGCCTGTCCTATCGCTCCCTCGCCGGACTCGAACATGGTCACCACGTTCTGGGCAACCTGCGCCGCCCGCGTCCTTCTGGCCGCATAGCGCGACTTAGCCGCCGCCGCGCCGAATATGCGGACAAGTATCGTCAGCATAAGCAGAAGCAGAAATGTTACAATCAGTGTCTCTACAAAAAAAGCTCTGTTCTTTCTCGCTCTCATGCGGATACCTCCTTTGAATGGAGGTGAATCCGGCGGAGTCCGTCTTCCGTCTCAACCTCAGCGATATCGTTGTCGATAGATATCCTGAGCGTCTCGACCTTTGCTACAGACCTCGGCTCAGAGCTTATCTTCTCAGCCTGATCTGATGTTATGGATTCCATCAGGCAGCCGTCCTCAGCCCATATCCTGGTCTGGTACGGCCTCTCTTTTGTCGGATCAACTATCACCAGAACATCACCGCTCTGCGTGTGCTCGACCTGAAGCGAGCCTGTCTGGTCGCTCGAAGTTATCTTTGAAGAAATATAACTCAAAGCGCTTCTGCGGTTCATATTGTCGGAGCGGTTCTCGGTGATCGAATCGAACAGTCCCCCGCCCACAGCGGAGAGGACCATAATTCCGATCAGCATGATGGCGAACAGGGCAACGACAAACAGAGCAGCGTAATCAATCTCCTGCCTGCCGCGTTCGGACCTTCTGTCCATGCCGTTTCCTCCCTTTACTTCTTCATCGTAATCTCAACAGCCGGAAGCTCGTTCTTCTCCCCGGCATCCAGTGTCACGATATACTTTGCGCCATCATAGCGGACGCCGTAATTCTGTTCCAGATAGCTTATACTTACCGGATAGGTGCCCTCTATGGCATAACACTGCACGCAGGCGTCAGTGACATTCTGCCGGATGCTCTCCACGGCCTGGCGGTTCATATCCAGATCCAGCCGTGTAAATAAGATCACGCACAGCAGAAGCACAACGACGGCTGCCACGAGCAGGGCGATCAGGCGCCTGGCCCTCTGCGCCGCGGTGACGCGGGGCCTGTCATGGTAGATAACGTCTCTCATGATTGACAACCCCTTTCAGGTCAGACAGCACCAAGAATACCGATCAGCGGGATCATAGTGCTCAGAAGCACGATACCGACCGCAATAGTCAGGAACGCCGAAATGACCGGCTCTATAGAATCGATCAGGCTGTCAACGGCTTCATCAGCCTCAAGTGAGAAAGAATTGGCAAGCTTGCCAAGCATCTGCTCAGTCTGTCCTGCCTTGACGGCGGACATAAACAGCCTGGCGTACAGCGGCTCAAAAAGGCCCTTGTCATATATGGCGCGGGACAGCCCGACATTGTCTTCTTTCATATGAGTGCGGACCGCGTCAACCTTGGCCTTCGTCACCGGATCGGAGACAAGCTCCTGCGCGGCGGTGATGGACGTATCCACATCGGCGCCGCTCGCCACAAACAGATGGAGTACCTGTGTGAAATGCGCCAGCGACAGCTTGCTTATGGCGTCCTTTGCAGGTCCGAATCTTGAAAGCAGACCTACAGACGAGCCGTCGGCTCCGTTGCCGCGCACGGTCCTGGCTGTGAGCAGAAGAAAGATACCGAACACAATCGCCAGAATAAGCGCCACAGTACCTACAATATAAGCGACTCGAAGATAGATATAAGCCGATGTCGTCAGTCCTCCGGCCAGCGAACGGTATACATTCGTGAAGACAGGCAGAACCCTTACAAGAAGGAGCACCAGTATGGCGGCAGTCAGAATCAGAAGGATCATCGGATAGTTAACCGCGCTCTTCATCTTCCTTGCCAGCCGGTCCCGGCTCTCATAGTAATCAGCAAGGCTTCTGAGTACACTCTCGCTCTTTCCGGTCTTTTCACCTGCAGCAAGCATCTTACATGCGTGTGAGGGGAAATACCCGCTCTCCAGCATGGCGGCTGACAGCTGAGGCTGACCTGTAAGCATCAGGTTCTGGACGGCCTTGGCGGCGTCGCGAAAATCATTCGCGGCCGCGTCATCTGCCAGAAGGCCTACCGATTCCTCCGCGTCGATACCCGCGGAGATCAGCATGGACATATTCCTGCAGAATATGCTCACGGCCAGATTTCCAAGTTCTTTCACAGCCATTTTCTCTCTTCCTCCATCGTTTACGAAATCATATTCGTGATGTGTATAAAGAAATCCGGGGCAAAAGCACCATCTGCACCGGCTTCTGGACTTTTGGCCTTTACATCATACAAACATCAGATTTTATTCTACCACAATGCGTCAGAACTGTCACGGTCAGAAAATGTACATTGCATCCCCAAATGAGAAAAAGCGGTAGCGCTCCTTAACAGCCGTCTCATATGCGTTCAGAACTCTCTCCCTTCCCGCGAACGCCGACACCAGCATAATGAGTGTTGACTCCGGAAGGTGGAAATTGGTGATAAGAGCGTCCATGACCTTGAACCGGTATCCCGGATAGATGAATATCCCCGTATCCATCTCTCCGCTCCTCACCGTACCGTCATCATCAGCCATGGATTCAAGAGTCCGGCAGCTCGTGGTGCCGACAGCGACCACCCTGTGTCCCGACTCATGGGTACTGTTAATCAGGCGGGCCGTTTCCTCCGGGATCATACAGTGCTCGGTATGCATATGGTGGTTCTCCACGCTCTCAGACTTTACCGGCCGGAATGTGCCGAGCCCGACATGCAGTGTCAGCTGTGCTATGTTCACACCCGCTGAGCGGATGGAATCCAGCAGTTCCCCGGTAAAGTGAAGCCCGGCTGTAGGCGCCGCCGCCGAGCCGTCAAGCTTCGCGTACACTGTATTGTATCTGGACCTGTCCTGAAGCGTATGAGTGATGTACGGCGGAAGAGGCATCGATCCAAGAGTGTCCAGAATCTCTTCAAAGACTCCGTCATACTCAAACCTTATGTACCGGTTTCCCTCCTCGACAATATCAATAATCTCGCCCGTCATCATACCGCCGCCGAAGGATATCCTTGCGCCTTCACGGCACTTCTTCCCGGGACGGACAAGCGCCTCCCAGGTAGACTCGAGGCCTTTAACACGGTTGAGAAGCAGAACCTCAACCACGGCTCCGGTTCCCTCCTTCTCTCCGATAAGACGGGCCGGTATCACTTTGGTGTTGTTGATCACCAGAGTATCTCCCGGATTCAGCAGCTGCGTGATATCATGGAAATGCCTGTGGGTTATCTCACCCGTCCGCCTGTTTAAGCACATCAGCCTTGAAGAAGACCGGTCCTCAAGCGGGTCCTGGGCAATCAGCTCCTTTGGCAGATCATAGTAAAAATCTGAAGTCTTCAATTATGCTCTCCCATTTCAGCGACAAGGAAACACCGGTAAGATCAGTGTTTCCTCAAATATATCACTTCAGCCATAAGAAGCTGAAGCAGATGACATTGAACACGGAAAGAGGACAGCAAAGTGTGTCCTCTTTCATAATCTCTTTTAAAGCCCGAAGTGCCGGTGCCCCGCCTTTTGACTCCTAGCGTAAAGCCAGGTGGGTAACCGCAGCATACGTTTCTGCCATCCGTTCGAAGACGGCCCGGCATCAGCCGCAGCAATCTGGGAAACCCGTTCAAGTCGATGTAGGTTCAAAAATAAACAGAACTGTCGCACACCCCAGGCAGTAATTATTGTGGTTCTTGTTTTGACAAGTCCATTATGCCATCCTTACTCTCTCAAGTCAATATCCAATGTTTTTCTCAGCATCTTCAATATCTTATGAACATAAGAATCAACCTTCTCGGGAGTAAGCTCCTCGTCCACAGGCGTGAACGTGACAGTGAAAGCCATCGATCTTCTATGCTCGGGGATAGGAGCTCCCTCGTATACATCGAACAGCTTAACGCCGGTAACAAACCGGCAGGAGGATCTTATCACATCCTCTACCTGCGCGCAGGTTACGGCCTTGTCCATCACAAGCGCAAGGTCTCTCTTTTCAACCGGATACTTCGGTATCGGCGTGAACTTCACAGGAGTGTCATAGTACTTCTCAAGCATACTGAGATCAAGCTCAAGGATATACGCCTTGGTGCGGAAGTTGAACGCCTTCATCATCTCATACCGCACACATCCGAGATATCCCGCCTTCTCGTCACCGCAGAATATATCGGCGCACTGGTATGGATGCATAAACGGTTTCTTCGCCGGTTTATATGTAAATGAAATACCCAGGAAGTCCGCGACGGTATCAGCTATGCCCTTCAATGTGAAGAAGCTCTCATTTGATCCCCAGATTCCCGCGCACAGCGTCTCCTTCTCATCCGGGTAATCCTTGAGGGGTATCTCCTTCGCCTCGAACCGGCTCGCGATCTCGAAGAGCCTCCCGTCGATAGTACCCGCCTTCTGATTCCGCTCAATCGCGCGCATCATACTCGGCGCGAGAGTAGTCCGAAGTACGGAGAGATCTTCGTTGATCGGGTTCATTATCCGTACGCACTTTCTCTGAGGCGCATCCTCCGCATAGCCCAGAAGCTCCAGATCAGACGGGCTGAAGAAGGAATAATGCATAGCCTCAAAGAGTCCTTCGGCGCAAAGCCTCTCCTTCAGAGCTTTCACCGTCTTCTGCTTCAGCGTAAGGCCGCCTGCCGTAACTCTGGCAGACTCAAGCATGGTGGGACGAATATGCTCATAACCGTACATCCTGATCACTTCCTCGGAGATATCAGGATAATTCTCGATGTCGGTTCTGTACGCCGGCACCATCAGATCCAGTCTGTCTCCGTCCGCCTTCGGCGAAAATCCCAGGCTGCTCATGATCCGGATGATCTCATCCGTCGGAACCTCTATGCCCAGGACCGAATTGACCTTCTCTATGGAAACGCTCATCGGGAAGGGATCCACGCTGCTGCCTGTATTCACATCACAGTGAGTTCCCGACACCTTGCCGCACCCAAGCTCTTCAATCAGATGGAGAGCCCTCTTCATGGCCATGACAGTCGTGTACTCATCCACGCCCTTCTCAAATCTGGCGCTGGCGTCAGTACGCTTGCCAAGAGCTCTGCTGGTATGGCGGATATTGTCACGCATAAACTTCGCAGACTCAAGCAGCACCGCACCGGTCGTATCACGGATCTCGGAATTCAGGCCTCCCATGACGCCTGCAAGAGCAACCGGACCCTCCGCGTCACAGATGCACAGGGTATCTTCGTTCATCACGTACTCCTGCTCATCCAGCGTAGTGATGATCTCATCCTTCTCAGCGCGGCGCACGACAATCCTTCCTCCGCGTATGAAGTCCTCGTCAAACGCGTGCATCGGCTGGCCAAGCTCAGCCAGTACATAGTTAGTGATATCTACGATATTCGATATTGAATTCATGCCCGAAAGAGCCAGCCTTCTGCGCATCCAGGCAGGGGAAGGCCCGATCTTGACATCATATACATAATGTCCGATATATCTCGGGCACAGATCAGGCGCTTCCACGCTCACGCTGAAGCCGTCCTTGACAACATCAGTCGGATGGAAATCAAGAGCCGGCTCCCTGATCTCCTTCCCGAGAACCGCGGCCACCTCACGGGCAATCCCGTATATGCTCTGGCAGTCAGGGCGGTTCGCCGTGACTGCTATATCGAACAACCAGTCATCAAGTCCGACGATAGGCTTCACGTCAGCTCCTGTCGGAGCGTCATCCGGAAGAGCAAGCAGGCCGTTGTACCCCGCTCCCTCATACATATCCTCCGTAAGTCCGAGCTCGACGCCGGAGCAGAGCATACCAAAGGACTCATATCCTCTGAGCTTTCCCTTTTTGATCGTCATAACGCCTTCGATTGTGACATGATCCTTCGCGGTGGCATAGACCGTCGCTCCGACAAGAGCCAGCGGATACTTCTTTCCCGCCGCCACATTGTCAGCTCCGCAGCACACCTGGAATGTCCCATGCTCTCCGGCGTTCACTGTCGTAACATGGAGATGCGTATCAGGGATGCTCTCGCAGGTTTCGACAAGTCCGACGACGACTCCGCTGATGTCCTCTCCGGCCTCATGAAGCTCCTCTACCTCAAATCCGCATGAAAACAGCTTCTCCTGAAGCTCCTGCGGCGTCACATCAATATCCACATATTCCTTCAGCCAGCTTAATGGTGCTAACATGATATCCTCCGTCCTCCCGCGGTCACTGCCGGTCGCTGATCTGGTTCAGTACCCTAAGATCAGATTCAAAGAGCTGCTTGATGTTGTTGATGCCATACTTGAGCATGGCGACACGTTCGATGCCGATTCCAAACGCAAGGCCTGAGTATTCATCAGGATCAATGCCGCAGTTCTGAAGAACCTTGCGGTTGACTATCCCGGCTCCAAGAACCTCTATCCACCCTGTATGCTTGCAGAAGGAGCATCCCTTTCCGCCGCACTCGAAACAGCTGACATCGACCTCAACGGACGGCTCCGTGAAAGGGAAATAAGAGGGACGCAGCCTTGTGCGCGTACTCTCTCCGAACACCTTGTGCACAAAGACATCAAGCATGCCCTGAAGATCTCCGAGAGTAATGCCCTTGTCGACGACCAGTCCCTCCATCTGGGAGAACATAGGGCTGTGTGTCGCGTCATCATCCGAGCGGAACACCTTTCCTGGACTGAGAATCTTGATAGGCGGCTTCTTCTCCTCCATGACATGGATCTGGGCAGATGACGTCTGGGTACGAAGCACAAACTCCGGAGAGAGATAGAATGTATCCTGCATATCTCTGGCCGGATGATCCTTCGGGGTATTCAGTGCGGTAAAGTTGTAATAGTCATTTTCAACCTCAGTGCCTTCATAGATCTCAAAGCCCATGCCCGAAAAGACCTCGATCAGCTGATTGCGGACCTGTGTCACAGGGTGAAGATTGCCGACCTGACGCCTGTGAGACGGCATCGTGATATCGATATTCTCCCTCTCGTAGATTCTCTGAAGCTCGGCGGCGCGCATCTTCTCATCGAGGGAATTAAAGTAATCCAGCGCCCAGTTCTTGAGCTCATTGACGTTCTTGCCGAACTCGGCTCTCTGTGAAGGGTCAACCTCCTTCATGTACTTCATAAGCTGGCCGACTCTTCCCGTCTTGTCCAGAAATGACTTCCTCAGCTCATAGACCGTCTTCGTGTCAGTCAGTCCGCTGGACTCTGACTGAATTGCCTGCCTGACGGAAGCAATCTTTTTTCTCAGCTCTTCCAGGTTTGCCATGTCACTCCTCTTTTCTCAAAAAATAAACTGAATCCGCCCCGGCTAAGAGCCGGGACGGATCATGTTTTACATGAAGCTGGGAACAAAAGCGCCTTTTGCCTTTGACAGACATATCTGTCGCGGCTTCAGGGCTTTTGACCTATACATCTTAACAAAATTGCCATCCAAAACACATTTACAGCCAACCGAAATTCTACATCGTGCATAACGCGGGTGTCAACCCATGAGTAGTCTCTTTATTTCTGATCGGTTAATGCCTGCCTTTATTCTCCGAAATAAGATATACCGGAATTCAGCTTAATAATCGATTCCCTCCCAGACGATGTTCTTCCAGCGCACCGGATCGGTATCGCCCTCGGTCGAGAAACACAGAACCTTTGAGTCCGGACCAAGCTCAAGCTCCCTGCGGACCTTCTCGAGGCTGTCCTCAAGCATAATAGACGCGAACGCTCCGAATGTCGCGGCACCGGATTCGCCAGAGACAACATGCGGATCCTCTTTGAAGTTTCCGGCAAGCATCCTCATGCCCCTGCAGGTCATCAGGTCATCCGCCGAAACGAATCCGGCGGCGTGATTCCTGAACAGATCCCACCCAAGATCACAGGGCTCGCCGCATGCAAGTCCCGCCATGATGGAGTCCATGTCCCCTGTTACGACCACCTTGTTTCCGTCTCCCTGAACAGCGCCGCGGAACATGCAGTCAGCTTTATTCGGCTCGACGACAATCATCTTCGGAGGGTTGTCAGGATACAGGGAAGCGAAGTAGCCTACCGCCGAACCAGCCATCGCGCCTACTCCTGCCTGCACGAAAACATGCGTCGGTCTCTCGCCGAACTGCTCTGCAGCCTCATCCGCCATGACTGCGTATCCCTGCATGATCCAGAGCGGAATGTCCTCATATCCGTCCCATGAGGTATCCTGAACGATGACTCCGTGCTCGAACTGATCCGCCATTGAAGCGGCCTTTCTCACACAGTCATCGTAATTAAGGTCCTCAACCGTAACCTCGGCGCCGAGCGCGCGGATATTGTCGACCCTCGACTGGCTGGTTCCCTTCGGCATCAGGATAATGCATCTCTGTCCGAGCTCTCTCGCCGTCCAGGCGACTCCTCTTCCGTGATTGCCGTCTGTAGCCGAGATAAATACAGCGCTTCCGAGCTTCCTCCTGAATTCTTCCGACTTCAGGACACTGTATGACAGTTCTGAAATATCCATCCCCATCTCGCCGGCAAGATACTTTGCCATCGAGTATGCTCCGCCGAGAACCTTGAATGAATTAAGTCCGAAGCGGTATGACTCGTCCTTGACGCATATTCTGCTGACGCCAAGAAACTCCGCCATCTTCTTCAGATCCTGGAGCGGCGTTTCCCTGTACTGCGGAAAACTCCTGTGAAAGTTCCTCGCGACTGTTACTTCTTCCTTCGACATCAGCTTCAGATACGGATCATCTGTCTTCGGAAGATGATTCGGTTCATATTTTAAGTGAATGCTTTTCATATGGTTCCTTTCAAATCAGGTCAGATGCACATTCTTATATGGAAATATCAGGCAAATGTATGACCTTCAGACCAGACTTCTGGCTTCAATATAGTAACGCTTCTCAACGGCCTCCCCCATGGAAAACGTCTTTCTCGGAAGCGCTCCGTCAGAGGCAACAGCCGGAAACAGGCTGAACTTATCCATAGGAGGCAGCAGGAATCCCGCATTTCCCTCTTCTTTGGCAAGAGACCGGGCAGCCTCGTCACCATGAATATAGTCGATCCTGTACCCCTTCTCTTTAACGAGAATATCAAGCGCGCTCTGAAGCGCTCCGACTTCAATCTTTGACGCTGGGTGATCGATAAGCAGTACCTTCCCGCCATCGGAGCAGATGGCCGGAATCGCGAACTGGCCATCCCCGGCATCTGTGCCGCAGCCGGAAATGACCGCGCCGCCGTTCTGTTCTCTGAGAATTGATGCTGTCTCCTCTATCATCTGAATCCCTGACGCCTTACCGTCGGAGAACAGTACCCTGTGAATCGGCTCGAAAACTATCCCTTCGTCATGTATGTTCTCAAGCTCGCACAATGCATACCTGGCAGGATGTGCATCCCGCTCTTCCTCAGGGATGTTCTTCTTGATCTCCTCCCAGCCTGCCTTGGCTGTCGCGAGGGAGTGGTTGCCGTCTCCCATTGCCATGAGCATTGCCTTTCCGGAGCCGTACTTCTTCTCAGCCTTGTCGAAAAGCGCTGACATAGCGCCGAGAGCGCCCTCCATCTCTTCTTCAGGGATGAAGCATCCTCTGATATGCCCGCCGCCCAGCATCAGGTCAGTGTCATAGATCACCTGTCCGTGAACACTTTTAAGAGGCTCGATCACTGTCCTGTCCGGGTCGTCGATCAGAATAAGAATATGCGGAAGCTCCAGCTTCGCGCCTTTTCTTATCTTCAGCCGCGGTGGGATCCGCTCAACGATCGTCTTCTCAGTGGACCTTATCAGAGAATCAGCGCCCGGACGGTAGTCAAAGGCGTCCAGATCCACGCAGATCACAAGCCCTAGCCTGCTGCGTCCCTCTGCCTCTCTCTCAACCAGAATGCAGCCCTCCGGAAGTTCGCGCAGTATTCCGTCCCGCACATACTCCTCCATGGAGGTTCTGATCTTCGCGATTCTCTCCTCTTCATCAGGCCTGCCAAGATAGTACTCCGGAAGCATGAGCCTCAGTGTTGACGGCTCCTGTCCGACGATCTCCTCGGCTTTCTGCCAGTACGAAGGATCCGAGGTATACTGATCGCAGGCTACAACCGCCCATTTGCTGTAATCCGTTCCTTCCTTCGGAAGCATAATCCGCGGGATCTTCAGTCCCAGCCGGTTCCATGTATATGACATATCTGTTTTCCTCCCAGCGTCAGTTCTCAGCCGAACATTTCACGGATGATGCGGACGGTCTCCTCACCGATCCTCTTCTGAGCTTCCTTTGTCGAAGCTCCGATATGAGGAGTCATGGATATCTTCGGATGATGGAGAAGCCTCTCGTCCTTGCATGGCTCCTCTGTGTAGACATCAATCGCGGCGCCGGCAAGATGGCCGCTGTCCAGCGCGTCGCAAAGAGCGGCCGAATCGACGAGTATTCCTCTTGCGGTATTGATAAGAAATGCGCCGTCCTTCATTATGGCTAACTTTTCAGCGGTAAGAAGCGCGGGTGAATCCTTGGCCGCCGGCATATGAAGAGAAACATAATCCGACTCCTTCAGCACATCGTCAAGACTCTTCCACTCATACGGAAGATCCGCCTTCGCCCCGCTGCGGTTAGTATAGATAACATTCATCCCAAGGGCCTTTGCCCGGCTGGCAGTCTCCTGCGCTATCCGTCCCATTCCAATAAGACCAAGCGTTTTCCCGCACAGTTCTGTCCCCTTGTACGCCTTCTTCTCCCATTTCCCCTCACGCATCGTGACATTTGAGATATACAGGAATCTGGCGAGTGAGAACATATGAGCTATGGCAAGCTCGGCAACTGAAGCGCTGGAAGCGGTCGGGGTATTGCTGACGGTTATTCCCCGCTCCCTGGCATACGCGACATCTATGTTATCCATACCGACTCCGCCGCGGATTATCAGCTTCAGCCTGCCGGCCTCCAGGGCGGAATCTATCACGGGTTCACGAACCTTGGTGGCGGAGCGCACAACCAGAACATCGAACTCCTTAACCTTCTCCTTCAGCTCCTCAGCCTCATAAAACTGCTGCACAACCTCATATCCGGCATCCTCAAGTACCTTTACAGCCGATTTGTCCATTCCATCAGAAGCCAATACACGCACCATAACCCTATTCTCCTTTCATCCCGTCCACACAGGCAGAGCCGGATATATGTACAGCGGCATCCTCCCGCGTGCTGCAGTCCGGATTCTTCAGTCAAATCCGGTTATAAAAAGTTTATTATCCGTTATATATATATTGCCCAGATGTTTTTTCAGATATCTTACGCCTGAATATATGCCCCGCGGCTCTTCTCTGGCAGCCGCGGAGCGCATATTCAGTTCTGTCAAGGTACAATAACTGCCATACTCACAGCAGATCAATCCAGCCTTAGGAACTGCAGCGTAATTGCTTAGTCAGTTGGCGAAGTCAATTAGCTGCAGGTTCTTATCAGCTGTTGGCCTTCTCGAATTCCTTCATGAAGTCGATGAGCGCCTCAACGCCTTCCTTCGGCATCGCGTTGTAGATGGAGGCTCTCATGCCGCCGACAAGACGATGTCCCTTGAGGTTGGTGAAGCCTCTCTCAATGGAACCGGCGATAAACTTCTTGTCCATCTCGTCATCTCCGGTTCTGAACGTGACGTTCATCATGGAGCGGCTGTCCTTCTGAACTCCCGACTTATAGAAGTCAGTTGTCTCGAGGTAATCGTACAGCATGGCTGCCTTTTCCTCGTTTCTCTTCTTCATGTTTTCAAGTCCGCCTATATCGTTCATGATCCAGTCAAGCACCAGCTTGCAGATATAGATCGAGTATGTAGGGGGAGTGTTGATCATCGAGTTCTTGTCAGCCTGCGTCGCGAAGTCCCAGATCTTCGGGCACATGCCGCTCTTGTTTCCAAGCAGGTCCTCGCGGACTATGACCACGGCAAATCCCGCGGGAGCCATATTCTTCTGAGCTCCGCCGTAGATCATGCCGTATCTGGAAACATCAACCGGCTCTGACAGGATGCAGGAGGAAAGATCCGCTACAAGCGGCACACTTCCGGTATCGGGCAGCCAGTGCCACTTGGTTCCGAAGATCGTGTTGTTCTCGCAGATATGGACGTAATCGGCATCCGGATTGAGGGTCAGCTCGTCCTGCTTCGGGATCCTGGTGAAGTTCTCAGACTCAGTTGTGCCGGCGCAGCGGGCATCCTTCAGGTACTTCTTGCCTTCCTTGAAAGCTCCACCCGAGAAGTTTCCGGTTACGATATAGTCAGCTGTCCCCGTCTTTGCGAGGTTGAGCGGAATCGCCGCGAACATGCCGCTCGCGCCGCCCTGAAGAAACAGGACTTTATAGTTGTCCGGTATATTCATGACCTTGCGCAGATTCTCCTGGCAGTCGCAGATGATCTTGTCATATACCTTTGAGCGATGGCTCATCTCCATGACGCTCATGCCTGAGCCTTCATAATTGAGCATCTCTTCCTTCGCGCGGACCAGCACCGGTTCCGGAAGCATGGACGGTCCTGCCGAGAAGTTGTAGATTCTGTTTTCAAGCATAATGAACACCTCCTTGTGGTGACAGGCAGGCTGCCCCACATGCGCGGGCGGCCTGCCGACTGAGTTATAACATCTTGAGCACTCCGCTCTCTTCATTGAACGCGTTGATCAGTTCATCCAGTTCCTTCGCCTGATGATGAACCGCATCCCAGGTTCCTTCGGTATCATACCACAATGCGTTCAGATCCTCGATAGTCATTCCCTGCTGCTCCACCCAGGTATAGTACTTCAGGTTGTGAATCCTCTTGCGGGACAGGTATGTCAGCTCCTCCATGTTGTCTGTCTTCAGGCCAAGCATATGAAGGCTGTGGTCAAGCCGGGCGTCGGCAATGCTGTAGCTGCCATGCATCTGGTTGAGCTCCTCGATACGGCTGTTGTACATGACAGCAGAGTCAGTGAGGACCGTTCCGACGATATCGTGCTCCGTGAACTCATAGTACTTCGCCATCTTGATGCAGCACAGTACATTTGCAATACCGCTGATACCGAGCCATGAGAGCTTCTCAATGATCTCATCATCGAGCTTCAGCTCTTCCTTCATGTAGGAGCGTCCCTCAGGAGTGTTGAACAAACGGAGCAGTCTCTGTGAATCTTCATCGTCAATATCGATAACCATGTCTGTATTCTTCACGTTGTGAATCCACGGAACATGCTTATCGCCGATCCCCTCGATCCTGTGGCCTCCGAAACCGTTGTTGAGAAGTGTCGGGCACTGAAGCGCCTCTCCGACAGCGAGCTTGAGGTTCGGATACAGCTCTTTCAGCCTGTCGCCCGTTGACATCGTACCTGCAGAGCCTGATGTGAAGCACGCGCCCGCGAAGCGGTCCCCGTCTCTCTTCGCGTCCTCAAACACCTCCGCGAGAGCGTTGCCCGTCACGTTGTAGTGCCACAGCGGATTGCCCATCTCCGCGAACTGATTGAAGATCATATACTGCGGATCCTGCTTGAGCTCATTTGTCTTGTCAAAGATCTCCTTGACGTTGCTCTCGCAGCCCGGGGTCGCTATAACCTCAGCTCCGATCTCATGAAGCCAGTCAAAGCGCTCCTGGCTCATCTCTGCGGGAAGAATGGCGACGCCCTTAGCTCCAAGAAGAGCTGAGTTAAACGCTCCTCCTCTGCAGTAGTTTCCCGTGGAAGGCCACACGGCCTTCTGTGAGTCAACGTCAAACTGTCCGGTCACAAGCCTGGGAGCCAGGCATCCGAAGGAAGCGCCGACCTTGTGGCAGCCGGTCGGGAACCACTTGCCGACCATGGCGACAATACGGGCCCTGACTCCTGTGAGTGCGCTCGGTATCTCGATATAATTGGGAACGCTGTTGTACAGCCCGCCGCTCTCCTTAGCCTCATTCTTCCAGGTGATGCGGAACAGGTTGAGAGGATTGACATCCCACAGTCCTGTCTGCTTCAGTCCTTCCACGACCTTCTCCGGAGTGTGTTCCGGATGCATCATCTGATCGATGGTCGGGATCAGGATCTTGTTCTCCTTAGCCTTCTTTATATTGTGTGCCAGGTTCTCTTTATTGACAGTAAGATCGATCTTTACCACGACAGTTACTCCTTTCTGGTTATCAGTTATGAATCATCGTTCCTGTATATCCGCTGATACCGTCACGGGCCTTCTCAAGAAGGGTTATCAGCGCCCTCCGCCCGGGTCTGGAACGTACGAAGCGGACCGCGGCTTCCATCTTGGGAAGCATGGAGCCCGGCGCGAACTCTCCGTCTTCTATATACTTCTGTGCCTCTTCGGTATTCAGGTCATCAAGATCCCTCTGATCCGGCTTTCCGAAATGAACGGATACCTTCTCCACAGCCGTCAGGATGATCAGCGTGTCAGCGTCCACCTCCTCGGCCAGCCTCTCCGCGGCGAAGTCCTTGTCTATGACAGCCGCGGCGCCCTTCAGATGATGGCCGTTAGTACGGAATACCGGTATTCCTCCGCCTCCGCACGCAACCACCACATGGTTGGTGTCGACCAGTGACTTGATCGTCTGAATCTCGATAATGGACACCGGCTGGGGAGAAGCAACCACTCTGCGGTACCCCCTTCCGGAGTCCTCAACAATATTGTAATCTCTCTCTCTGACCAGCCTTTCCGCTTCCTCCCTTGTCATGAACGGACCGATCGGCTTGGTCGGATTCTGAAATGCAGGATCATCCGGGTCGACTTCAACCTGTGTCAGAACAGTAGCGACTCCGACATCGATCCCTCGGTCAAGCATCTCCTCTCTCATCGCGTTCTGAAGGTCATATCCGATATAACCCTGGCTCATCGCGACGCAGACAGACAGCGGAACTGTCACGTACTGGCCTGGATCGGAACGTACCAGCTCGCTCATGGCGTTCTGGATCATGCCGACCTGAGGACCGTTGCCATGCGCGATCACGACCTCATACCCTTCCTCAATCAGATCAGTGATGGCCTTCGCGGTCTGTCTTGTGGCCGTCATCTGCTCGGGAAGGTTCTTGCCCAGAGCATTTCCGCCCAATGCGATTACCACTCTGTGTGCCATATGTCATCCTTTCATGATTTTACTGAAACAGTCTCGGCTGGTTTCTCTCGGCAAGATTTCTGAGCGTTGCCTGCGGATCCCTGCACTTCGCAAGGAAGATCATGGCAGCGATCACATACGGCTTGTAGGAAGCCTCCTTGTACAGCGGCTCAATATATCTGTTGAACACAGATGCATCAACCTCTCCGGCTTCGCATGATACTCCGGTGATATCCGCCGGCAGGCAGTGCAGGTACAAAGCCTTGCCGTCCTTCGTCGTCTTCATGAGTTCTTCGCTGCAGGTCCAGTCCCTGTGCGCGGCGTTCTGCGTGAGCAGTTCCTTCTCAAGGGCATCGATTCCGTCGAAGTCTCCCTTACCGTACAGATCGGTTCTCTTCTCCATCGCGGCGAACGGAGCCCAGCTCTTGGGATAGACGATGTCCGCGTCCCTGAAAGCCTCCTGCATGCTGGAGACCTTTGTAAAGCTTCCTCCGCTCTTTGCCGCGTTCTTCCTCGCGATCTCCTCGCACTCCGGAAATACATCATATCCCTCCGGGTGCGCCAGAACGACATCCATACCGAAGCGGGTCATCAGGCCGATCACACCCTGGGGCACAGACAGCGGCTTGCCGTAGCTGGGCGAATATGCCCATGTCATGGCAAGCTTCTTGCCCTTCAGGTTCTCGACGCCTCCGAAGTAATGAATGATCTCTTCCATATCCGCCATGCACTGTGTCGGATGGTCGACATCGCACTGAAGATTCACCAGAGTCGGCTTCTGCTCCAGAATGCCGTCTTTATAACCCTGTGTGACAGCATCCATGAATGTCTTCTGGTAGGTGTGGCCCTTGCCGATGTACATATCATCGCGGATACCGATCACATCAGCCATGAAGGAAACCATATTCGCGGTCTCTCTCACTGTCTCGCCGTGCGCTATCTGGCTCTTCTTCTCGTCGAGATCCTGAACCTCGAGTCCGAGAAGATTGCAGGCAGAGGCGAACGAGAATCTCGTGCGCGTTGAGTTGTCGCGGAATATGGAGATTCCGAGACCGGAATCAAAGATCTTTGTCGAGATATTCTGCTCACGAAGATGCCTCAGGGCATCAGCCACAGTAAAGACCGCCATGATCTCATCGTCTGTCTTGTCCCATGTGAAGTAGAAATCGTTTTCATACATATCGCTGAACTTCAGCGTGTCCAGCCTGTCGATAAATGCCTGTAATCCCTTGTCCATCCTATAGACCTTTCTTCTGTGTTGTATTATCAGTTGAGAAACACTGTTATTGTTTGTTGCAGCCTTTCCGTCTGTCAGAGTATCTCGTTGTCCGTCTTTCCGGCGCGGAAAACGGTGACATCGTCAGTCTTCTCCTCTGTGCTATACAGCGGGATCGCGGCGGTCAGTACCGCGCAGACGCGAACCAGATCCTGCTTCCAGGTGATCTCGTTCGGCGCGTGCGCCTGGCTCTCCGCTCCCGGTCCGAAGCCGACGCACGGGATGCCGTAGCGTCCCTGAATAGCCACGCCGTTGGTTGAGAATGTCCACTTGTCGATCAGCGGGCGGTCGCGCAGCGCCTTCTGGCTGTCCGGTCCCATTCTCCTGTCGCCGTACAGCGCCTTATGAGCGTCGGTCAGGCACTTGACATGAGCCGCGCTCTCCTTGTTGATCCATGTCGGGAAATAGGCTTCCGTCTCGTAAACCTCGCCGGTCCAGGCTGGCCGCGCGTACATATACATGGAAACCTTCACGTCATCGCCGTACTTCCTGACAGCCGGAAGATCCTCGATCTCCTTGAGACAGCTGTCCCAGGTCTCTCCGGCCGTCATTCGGCGGTCAATAGAGATCGCGCATGAGTCCGCGACGGCGCAGCGGCTCGGTGATGTATAGAATATCTGGGAGACCGTGCAGGTGCCCCTTCCGAGGAATCTCGCGTCCTCATAGTGCTCCGGGTTGTACTTCGGATCAAGCATCTTGACAAGGCCCTTGATCTGGGTGCTGTCGGTGCAGCCATTATTGTTGAGGGCACGAACATCGTTAATTATGTCTGCCATCTTATAGATGGCGTTGTCTCCGCGCTCAGGCGCGCTGCCGTGGCAGGATACTCCGTGGACATCGACCCGGATCTCCATACGGCCTCTGTGCCCGCGGTAGATCCCGCCGTCGGTAGGCTCGGTGGATATGACAAACTCCGGCCTGATCTTGTCCTTGTTGACAATATACTGCCAGCACAGGCCGTCGCAGTCTTCCTCCATGACGGATCCCACGACCATGATCTTATAGCCCTCGGGGATAAGATCCATCTCCTTCATTATCTTCACCGCGTAGACGGCGGAGGCGGTTCCGCCCTCCTGGTCAGATCCGCCGCGTCCATAGATCACATCGTCATCTTCCCAGCCCTCATACGGATCCGCTGTCCAGTTGTCGCGGTTTCCTATTCCGACAGTATCGATATGTCCGTCGATCGCAATGATCTTCTTGTCGTCTCCTATGTCGCCATTCTTCCCGGCCCATCCGATAACGTTTCCCAGTCCGTCAATCTCGACCTTGTCAAAACCGACCTTCTCCATCTCGGCCTTGATGCACATGACAACATCCTTCTCCTCGCAGCTCTCGCTCGGATGGGAGATCATCGCCCGGAGAAACGCGGCCATATCTTTCTTATAACCCTCCGCTGCTTCTTTGATCCTGCCGTAATCCAGTTCCATCATGCATTCCTCCCTGCTGAATCCACGGTATCAGCAGCTGCTGATACCGGGTAAATGATAAAACATTGAAAACACTCTTTTTTCGTGCCTAACTTTTTGTCTGATCTCAATATATCAGTTTGTTCAGCCTTGTCAAGGGTTATCCGAGCAGCCAGGAATAATCACGTATCACAGTGAGAATCAGTCTGCGGAGCGGATCATACAGCCCGCAGCCCTCGTCCGCCACATCAGCATCCTCCGTCTTCCCCGCGAAGCGCAGCCTGACTTTCGTACCTTCGATCACCCTGAACCCTGTATTCTCTGAGTTTTCCATATCCTCCTCACTCCAGAACAAAGTCACCTTGTCCCTGTACGGTCTTCCTGAATACGGACAGAATACAGCACAGTTGCCGCACTCGTTGCACATGCCGTCGACATGAAGTATCTGTTCCTTCTCAAGACCGGGGACAGCGATTGCGATATTCGCCCTGTTCGGGCACACATCCGTACAGACCTCGCAGACAGTTGCGCAGCCAAGGCATCTCTTCTCGGGAAGCGAATGCGTATCATCGCACAGCACGCCCTTCTTCTCCTTGCACCTGGAGATATCGTCGGCCCCGTTCTCCTTCTCATATGCGGAAAAATCCGTTCCTGCTATCGCGGAAGCGGCAGCCATAGCGTCGGCGATGCCCTTCACGACAGTCGCGGGTCCTCTGCGGCAGTCACCGATCACGTACACGCCGTCAACACTCGACATGCAGCTGTCATCAGTCACCGGCCTGCCCTTATCGTCAAATGACGCTCCCAGCTTCTCAAGCAGGCTGCTATCGACCCTCTCTCCAACGGCAGTGATAACACTGTCACAATCAATATACTTCTTCTCACCGGTATCTTCGGGGCTTCTGCGTCCGCTTTCATCCGGCTCTCCGAGCTTCATGACACTGCACTCAAGCCTTCCGTCCTTCCAGCCCACAGGAGCGAGCAATTCGCAGAACCTGACTCCGTCGCTAAGCGCCTCCGCAAGTTCCTCCTCGTCGGCCGGCATGTACCTTCTGGTTCTGCGGTAGACAAGGCTCACTTTCTTGACGCCCCTGACTCTCAGCGCTGCCCGGGATACGTCCATGGCTGTATTGCCGCCTCCGATCACGACGACCTTCTCACCCAGATCCAGCGCGCTGTCATCTCTCTTGACCGCCGTCAGGAACTCCAGCGCATCCAATGCCTGCCCGTATTCAAGAGCAGGCCTTCCGCTCTTCCACGCGCCTGTCGCGAGAATGATATCGGTGTATCCGTCAGCTTTCAGCGCGGATATGTCCGTGATCTCACATCCTCCGCGAAGTTCGGCGCCGAATCTTCCGCACAGCTCGATATCCCTGTCAATCGCCTCATCACTGATCCTGAACTGCGGTATGGCGCGCCGCACCACTCCTCCGAAGCTGTCCTCCTTCTCAAACACTGTAACAGGCACGCCGGCTCCCGACAGGAACGAAGCAGCCGCAAGACCGGCCGGACCGCCTCCTACTACCGCCGCCTTACGGCCTGACACGGTGGATGGGCGGGGCACTGAATCCTTCATGACAGCCTCATATGCCTTCCTGGCTGCATCAAGCTTGACCTCGCGGATATGCACACTCTCCTCATAATGATTGCGCATGCAGCGGTCCCCGCAGGTATGAGGGCAGATAGTTCCTGTTATAAAAGGAAGCGCATTCTTCTCAAGGATTATCCGAAGAGCGTCCTCGCTTCTTCCCTCCTCCATCGCGCGAAGATACGCGGGAATGTCCTGGTGAATGGGACATCCGCTCTGACACGGTGCGTCAAAGCAGTCCATGAGGGGCAGGCTCTCTTCCTTCTTCCTGGACGGAAGAGGCTTGATGCTCTTACGGTTCTTATCTCTCACAAGCGCTTCATCGGCAAGGGCAGCGGCCCTGTCTGTGTCCACACTCTCCCATGCGTTGTCAGGAATATCCTCAAGAAGCTTCCCAATCTGGTACAGTCTCTGATACCCGCCCGGCTTGAGCAGCGTCGTCGCCATGGTAACCGGCCATACTCCTGATGTCACGAGATCACGGATATTGAAGTAGTCCGCACCGCCGGAGTACGATATCCGCAGCTTTCCGTCAAACTGCTTCGCGATCCTGGAAACCAGCTGTATCGTCAGAGGATACAGACTGCGTCCGGACATGTACATCTCCTCGCTCGGAAGCTCTCCGGCCTTCACATCCACAGGGAAGGTATTCGTAAGCTTGATTCCGATGTCAAGACTGAGGCTCTTCGCCAGATCGATCAGACGCTCGAACATGGGGACGGCGTCAGCCCACTGAAGATCCGTCAGGAAGTGGTGATCGTCAAACGCGACGTAGTCGAAGCCAAGATCGTCCAGTGTCTTCCTGGCAAAATCATATCCGAGCAGAGTCGGATTGCACTTGACGTATGTATTCAGATGCTTCTCCTTCATGAGGTATGAAGCTATTGCCTCGATCTCCTGCGGCGGACATCCGTGCAGAGTCGACTCCGTGACGGAATTGGATATCTGCGACGGAATCGCCAGAATGTCCTCCCTGGTCGTCTTCCTGAGAAGACCGCTGTCGACGGCCTCAAGAGACGCCTCAATGCAGTCTGTGAATACAGCGCTGTCCTTCGCCTCGATCATATCGTCAAGGAACTTCTGAATCTTGGGGGTTTTGATGCCGTCAAGGTCATATCCGACAGACATGTTGAATACAACGTCATCCGGACGTCCGAGGTCGAGCTCCACCGCCAGAATATGGATCAGTACCCACGCCTTCACATATTCCTCGTATGCCTGTCCGACCTCAAGCTCAGTAGACCACTCACAGTTGTAGCACTCGTCATCGGCGGCAATGCACGGCTTCGGCACACAGGCGGCCAGCTCTCTGCCGTCCATCTTCTGGACAGTCTTGAGTTCAAACCATGAAGATCCCGCAAGATATGACGCTACAAGGTTCTGCGCCAGCTGGGTATTCGGTCCGGCAGCAGGCCCGAACACGGTTCCAATAGCCTTATTGAATATCGGGTAACGCCTGCCGTTTCTCTTCAGGATCCTGGAAACACCGAATATGCTCCCGCTCTTTCCGTATTCCCCGACAGACCAGGCCAAAAGCTGTCTGTATGGGATCAGTCTCATAAGGTCACTCATATAACCCTCCTTTTTGCCCAGTGTCATTAACTTAAGCCTTTCCGTCCGCTGGTTAATGACACTGCCTCTTTGTTCCGGTTAAAGATACTGTTCCGGCCTGTACTCTCTGTGGTTGAGATCTCCCCACAGCCGGCAGGCCTGTTCCATCGTCCACGCGTTGATCTTCTCCTCATCTATTCCGACAAACTCACGGTCCCTGTACAGGACTTTGCCGTTGATGATGGTGGTGCGGCAGTTCTTGCCCATAAGCCCGAAGATCATATGTCCGCCGAGGTTGTTCTCGTCAATAGGCGTAAACGGCTTATAGTCCATGACGATAACGTCCGCGGCAGCCCCCTCCTTCAGCACGCCGAGCGGCTTGCTGAAATACTTCGAGCAGATCGCGGGGTTGTTGTGAAGCAGCAGCTCAAGCGCCTCGCCGAAGGCGACATTCGGCATCTCGGCGTTATGTCTCTGAATGATCAGGAACACCTTCAGCGACTCAAGCATATCGTGAGTGTATGCGTCGGTTCCCATGCCAACGGTGATTCCCTTCCCGAGCATCTGAAGGACCGGCGCGCATCCGACGGCGTTCCCCATATTTGACTCCGGGTTGTTGACAGCCATGGTTCCTGTTTCTTTTATCATATCCATCTCGGACCCGCTGAGGTGGATGCAGTGCCCCAGAAGAGTCTTCGGACCGAGAATGCCGTTGTTGAGCAGACGTTCAACCGGACGGCAGCCGTAGTTCTGAAGGCTGTCCCACACATCGTTCATTCCCTCCGCCACATGGATATGGAAACCGGTGCGTCCGTCATTTGCCTCAACCATCTTCCGGAATGTTTTATCGGAAATGGTAAACAGGGCATGCCCGCCGAACATAGCCTTGATCATGTCACTGTTTTCCTTCTCCGCCCAAGTGATGAAGTCAGCGTTCTCTTTGATAGACTGCTCTGTCTTCTCCGCTCCGTCCCGCTCTGAGACCTCATAGCACAGGCACGCGCGTATGCCCAGTTCCGCCGCGACATCCTTTATCGCGAACAGGCTTCCAGGGATCTCCATAAAGGACGCGTGATGGTCGAATATCGTCGTCACGCCGTCGCGTATACAGTCAAGGATAGTGGCATATGCGCAGGCCTTCGTTCCGTCCAGTGTCAGATGGCGGTCTATCTTCCACCATGTTCCGTCGAGTACCTCATAGAAATTGGTCGGGTTGTTCCCGTCTATAGCAAGTCCTCTCGCAAGACCGGAATAGATGTGAGTATGAGCGTTGATGAATCCCGGCATAATCAGCTGCCCGTGCGCGTCAATAAACTCTGCTTCAGGATACTTCTCCTTCATCAGAGCGAATGAACCGACTTCGCGTATGACCCCGCCGTCTGTCACGACAGCACCGTCCTTCAGATAAGGATTCGATGCGTCCTGAGTAAAAACACGTCCGTTTCCCACTAAAAGCATATTCCTACCTCCTTATAAAACCTGTTCCTGACTCCTTGTAAAATCTGGTTTCATGTCATAAAATAACTTACCGATTACATTTTAGAAGTCCGGCTTCCAAACAGTTTGGCGATCACAGAGCCAAAGCCCGGCCTCCGCGTAATCAGCCGCTGCAGTCTCAGCCATAACGCATGAGTACATGCGTCCTTTCGGGGGTTCTTCTATGAAAAAAAACGATCCTTTTGACTTCGCCAGGCGTATGGTAAAAGCGCTGGCAATCCAGTTCGGCTCTACCTGCGAAGTCGTACTTCACGATCTTACCGGCGGTGATCTGGATCACACTATCATCGCCATAGAGAACGGTCACATCTCCGGCCGCGCCCTCGGCGACGGACCCTCCAGAATCGCTCTTGAGGCGATTCATGACTCAGAGGAAACTCACAGCGATAAGCTCTCATACCTCACGAAGACCCGTGACGGGAAGATCCTCAAGTCAAGCACAATCTTCCTGCGTGACGATAACGGCAGGGCAATCGGGATTCTTGCCATCAACAACGACATCACACTGACCGTTGCCGGCGAGCAGGCTCTGCACTCCTACAACACCTCTCTGCAGGATACGCCTGAGCCTCAGCCCATCGCGACCAATGTCGCCGATCTTCTTGACGAGCTGATCAACCAGTCCATAAGCCTTATCCAGAAGCCCGCGGCTCTCATGGATAAAAGTGAGAAGATCAGGGCGATACGCTTCCTGGACGATGCCGGCGCTTTCCTCATCACAAAGTCAGGCCCCAAGGTCTGCCAGATATTCGGCATCTCAAAGTACACTCTGTACAGCTATCTCGACGAGGCCAGGCAGGCATCGGAAAACGCAAAACAGGATACTGCGGAATCCTCAGACTGAAAGCCTTTATCTTTTGATTACATGATAAAACAAGTTAGGGAAATAGGCAATCTAAAAGGGCCAATTTCCCTAACTTTTTTTCGGTTTATATTACTTCTTTTATGGACTTTCACCAAAAGCCGTCAATAATGATTCTGCCCGTACTTCAAGGTCCGTCTTCCAGAGAACAGCGGCAGCTGCCGCTTACTGCTTATAGTCTTCGCTCTGTACCTTCTCCTCCAGT
>DFHY01000050.1 GCA_002371345.1 Lachnospiraceae bacterium UBA3711 | reverse complement strand
CACTGTCGGGTCGTCTTCACGCCCTCATAACCCACGTCGCAGCATTGAAAACCGAATACGGAATTCCACATATTGCGGGGTGGAGCAGTCTGGTAGCTCGTCGGGATCATAACCCGGAGGTCGTAGGTTCAAATCCTTCCCCCGCAACTGACATGCCCCGGTAGCTCAGTTGGTAGAGCGGAGGACTGAAAATCCTTATGTCGGCGGTTCGATTCCACCCCTGGGCATGATTTACAGCCAGAATTCCTGTAGCTGCGGGAATTCTGGTTTTTCTTTATAAGATAAGGTTTTTGTATGTCCTAATACAGAGGATATATGGTATAAATGAAAGGTATAAAAAACTCTAACAGAAAGGAATCTTGCGCATGCATTATGATTATAAACCGCAGGGCGTGTGCGCCCGAATGATACATTTTGATCTGGATGATCAGGGATGTATCCACAATGTAAGCTTTGAGAGCGGCTGCAATGGGAACCTGAAGGCTATATCAAAGCTTGTTGAGGGGAAGAAGGCCGGTGAGATAGCTGATATTCTGGAAGGCAATACCTGTGGGTTCAGAGGAACAAGCTGTGCTGACCAGTTTTCGAAAGCATTGAAGCAGGCTATATAAGAGTATAACCTTCTGTCCGGCAGGTATAAGTTTATTTACATCATGCGTACAAGCATGCAACAAGACTGGCCGGCATATCTGACAGATAAGAATGAGAACATACAAAAAAGATAACAGCAAGGAGGAACTAATTATGGGACAGGTATCACCATCTATGTGCATTGAACTTAAGGACGGCACACATATCGCGAAATGCGTTCTGATGCCGGGAGATCCGCTGCGCGCTAAGTTCGTCGCGGAGAATTATCTGGAGAACCCGGTTCTCTTTAATGATGTGCGCGGTATGCTCGGGTACACAGGACTCTTTGAGGGTAAGGAAGTGTCGGTCATGGGAAGCGGCATGGGCATTCCGTCCATTACCCTGTACGCTACTGAGCTGTATTCTTTCTTCGGAGTGGAGTCCATTATCCGTATAGGCAGCGCAGGCGGAATCGGCGATGATATCAAGGTCCGCGATCTGCTTCTGGCTATGACCGCCTCCAGTACATCCGCCTATTCAGACTGTCTGGCTATGCCGGGCCATGTAGCGCCCTGCGCGACATGGGACCTCCTTAAGTGCGCGTCAGATATCGCGGATGAGATGAATGTAAAGACCGCTGTAGGATCTGTGCTTTCTTCAGATTATTTCTATTATCCGAACCCGGACGCGAAGATAAATGAGAAGGCCAGGGATCTGGGCATTCTTGCGGTTGAGATGGAGTCGGCCGGACTGTATCTGACCGCCATGCGCCTTCACAAGAAAGCGCTCGCCATGTTCCAGGTGTCGGATCATGTATTTACGGGAGAACATCTTGATCCGAAGCTGGTCCGCGAGAGCTTCCATGAGATGATGGAGGTTGCGCTCAAGACGGCAGTACGCGCCGGTTCATAATGAATATTTACGATATCGCAAAGAAGGCGGGGGTCTCGATCGCGACTGTTTCGCGTGTCCTGAACAACAGCGCGAGGGTCAGCGAGGCCACCCGCCAGCGTGTCCTCGAGGCTGTCGAGGAAGAAGACTATAAGCCGAATGTATTTGCGCGCGGGCTCATGCTGAATACCATGAAGACGGTAGGCCTCATGTGCCAGGACGCCTCCGACCCTTATATGGGCGCGGCCATTAATTACCTTGAGGCGGGGCTCAGAGGCCGTGATTATGAGATGCTTCTGTGCTGTACCGGGCCGGATCCTGAGGATAAGCAGAGACGCCTCAGCCAGCTGCTGGCGAGAAAGGTGGATGCGGTCATTCTGATCGGATCTTCATTTGTCGAGAAGACCGAGGAGGAGAACCGGTATCTGTACCAGGCGGCACAGCAGGTTCCGATCCTGTTTCTGAACGGTATCCTGAACGGAGAGAATATCTACGGCTGCATGAGCGACGACTACAAGGCGGTGAAGCATGCTGTGTCGTACGCCCTTGGCACCGGCTGCAGATCGCCGCTGTTTCTGTACCGGGCTGATACCATGAGCGCCGGACGGAAGAAAGCCGGATTCATCAGCGCGATCGAGGACGCGGGGATTCCGTTTTCGGAAAGGATGTGCTGTCTGAGCGGCAGAAATGCGCGCGAGGCGGCGGAGTGCCTGAAGGCTCTGCGGCAGAATCACGGTGTATTTGACCTGGTGATGGCCGCGGATGACGAGCTGGCGGTCGGCGCTGTGAAGTACGCTCTGGAGACAGGAATCAGGATTCCGGAGGATATCAGCATCATCGGGTACAACAATTCATATCTGGCGCAATGCTGCACGCCGGAGCTTACGAGCGTGGATAATCACCTGAGAGATATGTGCGGCAGTGTAGTTGACATGCTGATGAAGATATTTGAAAAAGAAGAGATCCCGCACACAACGGTGATTCCGGGGGAACTAATCATGAGGGGGACTACCGGCCGATAAATATTGATTTCCGATATTACATAAGGACTGGCGTTTGAATAGGGGAAGCACTTCGTCTTATATTGGAATCGAACTGTGGAGATGCCAGCATCAGTGCGCTAATCTTCCTCAAGCACTCTGAGTTCAAGATAATCGAAGGGGATGTCCTCGCCAACAAAACAGTCCTGTGTAAAGCGGCACCTTGAGTGCCGCTTAAACTCTCTTATGGTGGATTCGAGCCACTGCGGGTGAGGCAGATCCATAACGCCGCACACCTCATCCAGCGCATGAAAGACCTTGTGAGTCCGCGTATCATCCGTGAGGTCAGTCACCATATGATCACGGAGCATGTGATTGTCTTTCCATTCTATAGCCCAGATTCTCATGTAGATCTCCATCCTTTCGCCTTGGGGCGGCAGCACATTTCCATAGTAAATGCGTGCGCGCCCCCTGCGGAGAGTTATAGTAAACGTCAGGTTATATCTGACCTGATCTCTTAATAAGAGCCAGATATTAGGTATACCGGATACCAGTGCAAAAAGCCGGAACCGTCGGCACGGTGCATCAGCCGCTGGAACCGGACTCGAAGAACTCATATACCGTCTTCGACAATTCAGCGATCTGGGCGTTCGCGGTATCCTCGCTGCTCCAGTCATTTGACAGTATGACAAGGATATAATCGCTCGTCGGCCCGTACACAAAGGCCGCGTCGTTGGCGATCGTGTCTGTCTCGCCTGATTTGTTGCCGCACTCGACTCCCTCAGGCAGCCCGCGAGGAATCTTGTACCGGGTCGCCTGGTCGAGCAGCATCTGCTCGATCTCATTGCAGACTCTTCTGGAAATGAACGAGCGATGGTATATTCTGCTCAGCAGCAGTCCTACATCCTTTGCGGCAATGACATTCGGATGGTCAGGATCGAGGGATGCATTCGGATCCTCAAAACCGTTGTATTCGATTGTACCGTCAGAGAACCCTCTCAGCCGGATGAAATCATTTACGCGCGCGACGCCGGCGGCAATGTCTCCGTCACCCAGGAGGGTGAGCAGCCGATTGGAGGACTCATTGCTGGAATTGGTGATCATGCTCCGAAGCAGGTATACATTGTCCTCATTGCGGGGCAGTCTTCCGCGGTCGAACGCCTCGTACACGGCGCCCATGATAAAGAGCTTCATGACGCTCGCCGAGCGCAGGGAGCTGTCGTTTAGGATGATCTCCTGCCCGGTGTTCAGATTCTGTACGTAGACAGACCAGGTTCCGTCATACCCGCCTGTCTGCTCCATCAGCTGCCGCTGAAGGATGCGGAGATCTCTGGGAAGATCGTATATGGGGTATTCCCTGAGCATACGGTAGTCATACAGACTGATCCGCGCCTCGTTGAGACTGCCTTCTTCGGGAGCGGCGTAGATTACGTCAGGAAGCCGGCTGTCGGTGTCGGGGAGGGATTCACCCATCTCGACAGGCTGAAACTCCGTCTCGGTTTCATCGGTGAATTCGGACTCCGTCTCGGTATAGGCTTCCGATTCTGTCTGAGATAAAACCTGCTCTGTATCAGTCAGGCTTTCAGTATCGCCGGGAAGAAGAGCTTGTGCCGGAACATCATCGGCGGAACGGGCTTCATGAGAGTCAGCCTGCGCGTCCAGAGCCTTCTGCTGGGAATCCATCACTTCATTCATCTGCTCAATCTGAGACTGCCGTCGGCGTATCTCCTCGTCCATACGTCTAGCCGCTTCGCGAACCTCTTCTATGACAGCCTGAGCGGTATCAATCGGAGTATCCGGAACAGCCAGGCAGACCTGTGCCGGCATCAGGGACAGGCAGAGCGCGGTATGCATAATTACTTGAAAATGTCTCTTCATGTCATTTATCATAGCACGTAAGAAGTGGATATACCAACGACTTTTCGGTTTAACACTGTTATATTATAGTATAATGATTACAGCGATGGAGGATGATCATGGCAGACAAGAAGACTGTATGTGTTGTCGGACATAAGAATCCGGATACTGATTCCATCTGTTCCGCGATTTCTTATGCGTATCTGAAGAATAAGATTCAGGGGGATGATGGGAACAAGAAATATGTTCCGTGCAGGGCGGGGGCCGTGTCGGCCGAGACCCAGTATGTACTGGACTGCTTTCATTTCCGCCAGCCCAGATACCTGGAGAATATCGGGACGCGGGTTAAAGATATGGAGATCAGGAAGACTCCGGGCGTAGATGGAAAGATATCCGTGAAGGACGCGTGGGAATTCATGAAGAATCAGAACGTGTTCACGCTCGCCATCACTGATTCCGGGAATCAGCTGAAGGGGCTTGTCACGACGAATGATATCGCCAAGTCGTATATGGATGAAAATGATTCCGCGATTGTGTCCGTGGCGAAGACGCCGTACCGCAACATCCTGAAGACTCTGGAGGCGGAGATGGTAGTCGGGGACGCCGACGCCGCGCTTGACAAGGGCAAGGTAATCATAGCGGCGGCGAATCCTGACGTCATGGAGAATTACATCGAACCGCATGACTGCGTTATCCTTGGAAACCGTTATGAATCCCAGCTGATGGCTATTCTGGCCGGGGCCGGCTGTATCATAGTGTGCCTCGGAGCGCCTGTCTCAAGGACTATCCAGCATATGGCGAGGGAGCACGGAACCACTGTCATAGTGACAAAGCTTGACACCTATACCGTGGCGCGTCTCATCAACCAGTGTATGCCGATTGATTTCTTCATGAAGTCCGACGATCTTATGACATTCGGACTGAACGATTACACCGATGAGATCCAGGAATCGATGCTGAAGAAGCGCTACCGTGACTTTCCGATCATTGACAAGCAGGGGCGTTATATAGGGACGATCTCGCGCAGGAACCTGATGGGTGTCCACAAGAGGGAACTGATCCTTGTTGACCACAACGAGGTCTCGCAGGCGGTGGACAACGTGGAGAACGCTGAGATACTGGAGGTCATTGACCACCACAGACTTGGATCTCTGGAGACGGTCAATCCTGTCTTCTTCAGAAATGAGCCTGTGGGATGTACGGCAACAATTGTCTGGCAGATGTTCCACGAGAAGAATGTTGAGATCCCGGAGAATATCGCCGGCCTTCTGTGCAGTGCTATTCTCTCGGATACGCTTGTGTTCCGCTCTCCGACGTGTACCATTCTTGACAGGCAGGCGGCTAAAGAGCTTGCCGGAATCGCGAAGATCGATCCCCAGGAGCACGCGAAAGCTATGTTCGCTGCAGGATCAATGCTGCGCGACAAGACAGCGGAGGAGATTTTCTATAACGATTTCAAGACATTTGACAACAACGGGCTCATCATCGGCATAGGGCAGGTTACGTCTATGAGCCAGCCGGAGCTCGATGAGATCGCAGTCCGCATGAAGCCGTTCCTCGAGAAGCAGTATACGGACAAGGGACTGGATCTTGCCTTCTTTATGCTGACGAACATCATTGACGAGGATACGCTCATGCTCTGCTATGGGAAGTCAGCAGGGGACCTGGTCAAGAATGCCTTCGGAGTCGAGGTTAAGGATAACGAGGCCAAGATGAAGAGCGTCGTGTCAAGGAAGAAGCAGGTTGTGCCGCTAATCATGGACGCACTGAACAGAGATCAGGATGTGTAACCTGATAACTTTGACGCGGAAACAGTCTATGGTGAGGTAATGTGAAGGATGATCTTTCACGACTATGTGTGCCGCCGGCGGAACGACGGCGAAATGGAGATTAGTGTGGAGATTGACATGAAGAAAAGGGAAAAAGCGATATGGCGCCCCGGAAATATGCTGTATCCTCTTCCGGCGGTCATGGTCAGTTGTGCCGCGGAGGAGGAGAGGCCGAATATAATCACAGTGGCATGGGCCGGGACTGTGTGTTCGGATCCGCCGATGGTATCGATCTCAGTGCGTCCGGAGCGTTATTCGCATGATATTATTGAACGCAGCGGCGAGTTTGTGATAAACCTTGTGACGAGGGAACTTGTGGCTGTGTGCGACTGGTGCGGAGTGAAGTCCGGAAGAGACGTCGACAAGTTTGCTTCGTGCGGACTGGAGGCTCGCCCCGCTGAAGGCATGAAATACGCTCCGCTGATCGGGGAGAGTCCCGTAAATATAGCCTGCAGAGTGGAGCAGAAGATTCCGCTGGGATCACACGATATGTTTATAGCCCGTGTCGTCGGCGTACAGGTTGATCCCGAAGGGCTGGACGAGAATGGCAGATATGATCTTGGCAGGATGGAGCTTACAGCCTATTCTCACGGCGAGTACTTCGAGCTCGGGCAGAAGCTGGGATCCTTCGGATTCAGCGTGAAGAAGAAAAATGCCGGGCGAAGGCGGAGATAAACTGAGGGATAATGGCGCGGTGAGAAGAAGCTTTAGGGGCAGACGGCGACAAGGAAAACATCAGGAAAAGCCAGGGTAAGAATAAACAGGATAAGACAAAGATGAGGGGATCTGCAAAGATAAGGGCCGCGTCGCTGTGCATGTTTGGCTTCGCGGCCATTTTAATTCAGTTTAAGACGCCGGAGATGCCATGTGCGGATGAGATCGTCGTGGAGGCAGGAAGCGACACAGAAGTCATGACGGATCAGAGCGGCGAAGCATATTCTGAGGACATTCAGTTAAGTCAGGAGGCGCCGGCGCAGAATGATACGGCGGGACTGTTCGAGGATACGGGACAGGAGACGGTCTCCAGGAAGGGAGAGACACTGGAGGAGGCCCGGAGCGAGGATGAAGCGCTGTACGGATCGGGCGACGGAGGCAGGACCGTCAATATCGGCCATCTGTACAGGATTAACGGCGTAAATGTGCGAAACTCTGATTTTCCGTCGGAGCATTATCAATGCTGGACCTACGCGAACAACATGTACGCGAAGATATGGGGCCACAATTTCCTGAATGTGTTCAACGACTCTGAAAACATGCTGCGTAATCTGCCGGATGAGGAGCTGACATTGACGCCGGAGCATCTGAAAGCGTACGTGAGCGCCGCAAGTGCCGGGGCTGTGCTGAGAATCTGTGACGCGCCGTATCTTCATGCCGATGACGGATGGGGGCACAGCCAGATCATAATCTCGCATGATGAAAATGGATTCACGGTGTTCGAGGGCGGCCTGGCGCAATGGCCGCACCGCAGAGAAGCCTATTACACATGGAACGGATACTGTTATTCGGGATGGCCCGGGAAGTATCATTACATCAAGTACATCAAATGGCCCGGAGCGGGCGTCTGGTCAGGCGGCTCTTCGGGTGTGGGCAGCGGTTTTGTGGCAGACGCGGAAGACCTTGGAGCTTCCGAGATGGATGAGCTGTGCGCCTCACTGAGAGAGAATATTCTCGACATCGCCGACCTGATAACAGGGCTCGCGAGGGGAGAGGTCCGCACTGATGTTATCGAGAGGATGGAGGAGGCGCTCGAAAGGGCGGCTTAGGGAAAGGAAGAGTTCTGCATAGCCGTCTCGTACCAAGGCTGGCGGAAATACTGTTGGGTATCTGTTTCAGGCCCCGGAATGTAATCGCAAGGGCGCATCACTGTCAGGTAAAGCTACAAGGAGGAGGATAACAATGGCCGGTAAGATCATGAAGGTTATAACAGGAGCAGGAGCGCTGGCGGGCGCGGCATATACGGGCGCGGGAGCCGTGTTTGCCCGCAAGCTTGCGATGCCGCACGTATATACCCTGGCGGAGGAGGAGAAGTGGGAGAAAGAACACGAGGTGTGGGGAGATTATGACCTGATTCCGCGGACCAACTATACCGTCACCGGCAAGGACGGCATTATTCTTCACTGCGAATACGCCGAGGCAAATCCGGGCAGCAGAAAATATGTGATACTGACGCACGGATATACTTCGAACCGTTACGGGGCGGTGAAGTATGTCGGCGTATACGCGAAGCTTGGCTTTAACTGCATTTTGTATGACTGCCGCGGCCACGGGGAGAATGAGCCCGCAGCGTGTTCTGTCGGCAATCTTGAGTCCCAGGATCTTGTCTTCGTGATCGCGGATGCTTACCGGCGTTTCGGAAATGACATCGAGCTTGGGCTTCACGGTGAGTCCATGGGTTCGAGCACTTCTCTGAGTGTGTTGAAATACAAGCCGAAGGTGCGCTTCGTCGTTGCTGACTGCGGGTTTGCCAACCTGTATGACCTTATGGGATACCTTTATAGCAGCAGGCACGCCGGATTCATGAGAGAGCCTGTCAATTTCATGATGGAGCGCATGTACCATTTTAATATGAAACAGACCAGCGCGCGGGACGCGCTCAGGGGGAACACGGTTCCGATCTGTCTGATTCACGGAACCGCGGACACATTTATCCCGCCCGAAAACAGCGATGAGCTTGCCGCGGCCACCGCAGGATATAAGGAGGTCCACAAGGTCGAAGGCGCGGAGCATGCCAGATCCAGAATGGTGCTTGGTGAGGATGAATACAGAAACATCGTGGAGGCGTTTTTGGAACGGATCTCCTGATAACTGATATAAGCGCGCAGTGGTGCGAATGCACAACGAGAGCACGAATGCAGGCAGGATTGTGGGGCGCTGATCGTCCAGCGCCGATCGTAGCGAAGCGAAGACCGCGAAGCGCGGAAGAATCCGAGTATATGTGAAGAAAATGTGAAATGTTAGAAATTATCAGCACTCACCTCTTGACAGTGCTAATAACCGGTGCTATAACGTATTCAGAACGAAGGAAGACACAAAGGACGGGAAATAAAGAAGAACCGCCCGGGTGCATTTCTTCGAGGCAATACAGACTGAGAGTTCCTTAAAGGAGAAGGAGGAATAATTATGATGGTACCGAGTATTTTTAATGATAACCTGTTTGACAGTTTCTTCAACGATGATTTCTTCTGGCCGGAACTGAACCGCGGGGCCGACAGGGCCAGCAGGAAGCTCTATGGACACAGGGTGAGCGAGATCATGAAGACCGATGTGAAGGAGACCGATAAGGGCTATGAGGTAGCGATCGACCTTCCGGGATTCAAGAAAGAGGATGTCACCTGCGAACTGAAGGATGGATACCTGACCGTGTCCGCGCAGAAGAACCTTGAGGAGAGCGAGAAGAACGAGAACGGCAAGTACATCCGCAGGGAGCGCTACACCGGAAATCAGAGCAGAAGCTTCTATGTAGGTGAGGGAATCCACGAGGATGACATTCACGCAAGCTTCCAGGATGGCATTCTGAGACTTGATGTCCCGAAGCAGCAGGTGCAGCAGGTTGAGGACAAGAGACATTTTGTTCAGATTGGAGACTGACAAGGTATATTACTACACAAGGCCGATGGGCAGTGAATTGAAGAGCGAAACTACAGGCCCGGGGACAGGTTCCCGGGCCTGTATTCGGGAAACATGAAAAACCGTTTAGCCGGATTCGCAAAGAAAGTATGCCGCCTTACGGCGGCGCGGATCAGGTGAAGCGGGCTGCGAAAAGTGACAGCAACGCAGATTCTGAAAAACCGGACAAATCGAATGCTGAGACAATAAGCACCAGGCCCGAAGCGCCGGGCGGCGATGTATGACGGGAGAAGGAAAAGAGGTGAGGCTATGAGCGGGAAGCGTGATTTCTACGAGGTGCTTGGAGTGGGAAGAAGCGCCTCGGACAAGGATATAAAGAAGGCGTATCGAAAGCTGGCAAGGAAGTACCATCCGGATTCAAACCAGGGCGATAAGAGTGCTGAGAAGAAGTTTAAGGAGATCAGCGAGGCCTACGGAGTACTGAGCGATCCTGAGAAGCGTAAGCTGTACGACCAGTTCGGAATGGCGGCTTTTGAGGAGGGCGGCGCTTCCTCATCTCAGGGCACTGGACCTTTCGGCGGCGGATTCTATGGGGGCGGTAATCCCTTCGGCCAGGACGGATCATTTGGCGGAGCGTACACACAGGGAGGAAACGGATCGTATCAGACATTCCATTTTGACGCGGATGATCCGCGGGTCAGGGAGATGTTCGGGGATCTGTTCGGAGGGATGTTCCGCGGAGCCGGAAGCGGCCAGGCATCCGGTTTTGGCGGTTTTGGCGCTGACTTTGCAGACTCGGGATACAGCGGTCAGTATGCCGGGGGCACGGGATACGGCAGCCGGCAGACCGGATATTCAGGTTCAGGGTTTGACGGATCTCATGCCGGCGCAGCGGGAGGTTATTCGGAGAGCGGTTTCGGAACTGAAAAACTCGATCTGCAGAAAGATCTGTTCATTCCTTTCACTACTGCCGTGTTTGGAGGCGAGGTGAAGGTGGCGACTCCGGACGGAAGCGTGATGTTGAAGATCCCGAAGGGGTGTCAGTGCGGAAGGAAGTTCCGCCTGGCAGGCAAGGGCAAGAGGAGCAGGAGCGGCTCAGCCAGAGGTGATCTGTACATTGTGATTCAGATAACGGTTCCGAAGGACCTGAGCGCCGGTGAGGTACGGAAGCTGCGGGAGTATGAGCATATCCGCAGGGAAAAATCCGATGGAAAAGGCAAGAGCCCGGCGGCGTAATAAAATGATGAGTTAATGTATGGTGATACGTTAGTACATAACGCGGATAATGCGTTTAGAACCACTTTTTCTCCATAAGGACGGGCGCGGATGCGAGAGCACCGCGCTTGATTTACGTTTGATCTATAGTCAACGTCAAAAGTGTTTTGACGTTGACTATAAAGCTTCCGGCAGGATACGTACGGATTCGCAAAGGAAATATGCCGCCTTAAGGCGGCGCGAATACGGTGCTTCAAGACGGCGCGAATACGGCGCTTCAATACGACAGTACACGCCCCGGAAACAATACCGGACAAAAATAATATGTGAGGTCTGTCAGTGACAGGTTTATATGTTATACTGGCAACAGCGTATATTTCTATCGGATAACTTTATTCAGGAGGTTTTACCTATGAGTATTGATCTTGCAAAGATGCCGAAGCTTGGATTTGGACTGATGCGTCTTCCTGAGAATGATGGACAGATAGACATTGAGCAGGTGTGCCGGATGGCAGACGCCTATCTGGATGCCGGCTTAACTTACTTCGATACCGCGTATGTATATCATGGCGGGAATTCCGAGAAGGCTGTCAAGGAAGTATTGGTAAAGCGCCATTCGAGGGACAACTTCACGGTTGCCACCAAGCTGCCTGCCTGGTGTTTGAAGGAAGAAGCTGACCGTGACCGGATTCTGAACGAGCAGCTGGAGCGCTGCGGGCTGGATTATTTTGACTTCTATCTGCTCCACTCGGTGGAAGAGGGCGGCAACGGGGAGACATATGACCGGCTGAATTGTTGGGAATGGGCGCTTCAGAAGAAGCAGGAGGGAAAGATACGTCATTTCGGATTCTCATTCCATGGCACGCCGGAGTATCTTGAAAAGACTCTGGATGCCCACCCGGAGGTCGAGTTTGTACAGATCCAGCTGAATTATGCGGACTGGGAGAATCCTGTTGTATGTTCAGGACGGCTGTACGAGATACTTCACAGCCGTAATATACCGATGATTATTATGGAGCCGGTCAAGGGCGGCACACTGGCGAAGCTGACGCCTGAGCTTGAGGCTAAGTTTAAGGCTGTGCGTCCGGACAGCTCCGCTGCGTCATGGGCGCTTCGGTTTGTTGCCTCTCTGCCGGGAGTTATGACTATTCTCTCAGGGATGAGCACGCCGGACCAGATGGCTGACAATATTCAGACCATTACTCATTTTGAGCCGTTATCGGACGCTGAAAAAGCTGTTGTTGAGGAAGTGCGCACTATCATGATGAGTGTACCGCAGATAGGATGTACTGCCTGTCGGTACTGCACTGACGGATGTCCCATGAACATCGCCATCCCGGATGTGTTCAAGGCGGTTAACACCAGGCGTCTGTACAATGAGGAGTTTCGGCCCAAGAGCTTCTATGACGGGCTGATCAATCAGGGTCACGGGCGCGCCGCGGACTGCGTTGAGTGCGGCCAGTGCGAAGGCGTATGTCCGCAGCACCTTCCCATAATTGATTTATTGAAGGATGCCAGCGGTATGTTCGATAAGTGATGCATGGTGCAGCAGGTACTACAGGCAGTTAGGGAGGATCCTTTTGGTGAATCTGCTTGAACAGGGCAAGGCGTTATTATAGAATGATATCTGAGCCTGACTGCGGAAATACAGCTGTTTCAGGCAGAAGCTATAAAGCATTAACAGTAGTATCGGGAGGAAGTTATGAAAAAGATAGTCAGAAAACTCATTATAATGGCCGCAATTGCGGTGACGCTGGCCGGATTGAGCGCAGTATCAGCATCGGCTAAGACTGTAAAGCTGAAGGGCGCTTCATTTACAACAACGGCAGCAGCTGCCGATGCTGTTGCAACGCCGGTCGGTAAGGGGACTATGACGGTGAAGGTCCCAAAGAAGACGTCAGGATATCTGAGATTCACAGCGCCGGCTACAAAGGCTTACAGCTTCACGGTGTCGAATATCAAAGCAGGAAGGTTCTGCTGCGGCTACTTCTATGTTATGACGATGTATGGTAAAGACAACAGCTATATCGGCCAGGAGAAGGTCGCCACTCAGGGCGGAGAGGCAACCGGACTATTTGTTGCGACAAAGAAGAGTAAAAAGAGTAAATATGTAAGTGCGGCGACGCGCTATCTGAAGAGCAGGACGGGAACCATCGCGCTTCAGGCGGGCCAGACCGTGTATATCTATTTCAGCATGACAAGGAAGAGCACCTTGAAGTTCAAGATCAAGTAAGAGAGAAGAAACAGTATTCAAGAGCAGGGAGCTGTCGCTTATGCGGTTGCTCCCTGTCCTTTAGCACCGGCACTATTGTCAATCCGCGCCGGTTTGACCGTAAACGGCAAACAATGAGTGAGCTCATAATTATGAATACTCCGGGATCCGAGTACC
>DFHY01000095.1 GCA_002371345.1 Lachnospiraceae bacterium UBA3711 | reverse complement strand
TCTTCATGACGTTGTCTATGTACGTCTTATCCTTCTTAAGCTCCGCCACCCTGTCCTGCAGCGGTTTCAATACAGAGATCACCGCCTCTGAAACTGCCTCCTTGACCTGGCCGTATCCGCAGCCGGCAAATTCCCTGACCGCCTCATCAGGAGTCTTATCAGTGCACGCACAATAGATGTCAAACAGGTTCTTAAGCCCTGGCTGCTCATCGCGGTACGCGATCGTGGCCTCAGAGTCCGTGACCGCTCTCCTGCACTTTCTTCGAATCGTATCCGGATCATCCATAAGATATATCGACGCGTTCGGATTCTCGTCCGACTTCGACATCTTCTTTGACGGATCCTGCAGAGACATGACTCTGGCTCCGATCTTCCCGATATATGGCTCCGGAACCGTAAAGACATCCCCATATATGCTGTTGAAGCGCTGAGCGATGTCACGGGTGATCTCAAGATGCTGCAGCTGATCCTTTCCTACCGGAACGACATCCGCCTGATACAGCAGAATGTCCGCGGCCATCAGCACCGGGTAGGTGAACAGTCCGGCGTTCACATTGTCGGCATGCTTCGTGGACTTGTCCTTGAACTGTGTCATGCGCTGCAGCTCTCCCATGTATGTAAAGCAGTCAAGTATCCAGGCGAGCTCAGCATGACACGGAACACTGCTCTGCAGATACAGAACATTCTTATCCGGATCAATGCCTGCAGCTATATACAGCATCATCAGTTCTCTGGCGTGGGCGCGGAACTGGGCGGGATTCTGGCGCACTGTCAGTGAATGAAGATCCATGACTCCATAGAAGCACTCATACTCGTCGGCAAGGCCAACCCAGTTCTTCAGTGCCCCAAGATAATTGCCCAGGGTCAGATTGCCCGTTGCCTGCATGCCGCTGTAGAGTACCTTGTTTTCTTTGTTCATGTTATGCCTCTTTTCAATGTACTTATTATTGTCAGATGACCGCCCCGCGGGGATTCATCAATTGCTCACGGTTATTTATCAAGACTTACATACACGGAACGCTTCGGCTTCATCATTCCGGGTGTTCAGCAGCACTGAACAGTTACAGATATTTTTCCTTTACATACCGGAAGCATTCTTTCTCTCCTTTATCGGCAAGAAGCTTCAGCATATATTCAAGTTCTTTCGCGGTCTGCGGATGCATGAGATCGCCGGCCTTGCCCTTCTCATAGTACTCCAGAGGAGAAGCGTCCGTGTATGCATCTTTCATATAGGTTTTTGACGCCGCTATTCGGTCCATGAGCATCTCCGCAACATAACGTCTCGGCATCTTGACAGGACGCACCGGATATTCTCCTCTTTTTGCGGCCTCGATATTATAGTCTGTCCAGTACTCATAATGATGCATGTTGCGCCCCTTGTGATGCATCCATGCCTCAGAATAGCCTTTCACTACTCTTTCGCCATTATTCGGGCTCTGCATTCCGCCCTGGTAATATCGAAAACCGTTCAGAAGCTCATCGGGCTGGAACTTGGACAGGTCATGTGTGATCCCCTGCCAGTACAGTCCCACCCTGAAACAGCCCGCCGCTACCAGTTTCTTGTGATGAAGAACCGTCTTCATATGCCCGGCCGCTTTCTTCAGGGTAATCTTTCCATCAGACGGCAGGCCCTCATACCGGCCGGGCGCCTCGGTTCTGAATACCACCCTGTTATTCTCTGTGATCTCAGCACTCCGCATAACACAGCCCCTGATCTTCATATTCCGGATCTCCGGCTCCAGGATAACACCGTCATGTATCATAGTCTCATCTTACCGCTTATCTTATGATGTTGCCGCCAAAAGGCACTATTGACCCCAGCTCATGATGTACGGATCGCTTCGCTGCTCATAAGCTCTCCGCTCCGGCTGGCCATCCTCACATTACCCAACCAGGACACGTATGGATCTGCCAGGCATCACTATGCACTTAACCGCCTCACCAGGCTGTCCGCATCCGCAGTCGTCTCCCGGCTTCGTGAAACGGTCAGCTGAGGTATCGATCACGATATGCCATTCTCTTCCGGACGGCAGATATGGCAGCGCAAGCTCACGCTTCTCCCAGTGCAGATTATATGCCACATACAGGTACGAATCCCGCGGCGGCAGTTCCGCTCCCTGATTACGTTTCTGATCTGAAGAAAGCATGTCAGCAGCTGTCCTGTCTGCTGAAGCCGACTCGGCATTTCTCCTGCCAGCAGCCTTCCTCTGTCTCGCAGCCTTCCTGCGCTCAGTCTCCTTGCGCAGGATCTCCTCTCTGTCAGGATCCTGTGAGCAGTACATCATGCCCACACTGCGTTCCTGTTGATCGAAGGACGCGAACCAGGCGTTTGAGCCATGGCAGGAAAAGTCAGGGAAGAATCCTCCCAGACTGGACCCGGTAAGCTCCACCTTCTGGTGCAGCAGCGGATGCGACTTCCTGAAGGATATAAGCTTCCTCACGAAATCGCCAAGTTCGCAGGCATCCTTTGTCGACGACCAGCGGACCCAGCTGAGCTCACTGTCTATGCAGTAGGGATTGGTATTGCCCTCCTGGCTGTTGAGCATCTCATCACCCGCAGGAAACATCGGTGTTCCCTGAGCCAGCATGATCATGGCAAACGCGTTTTTCATCTGGCGCATGCGAAGACGGGCGATCTCTCTCTTCCTGGAAGCTCCCTCATAACCGCAGTTCCACGAGAATTCATTCGCGGCGCCGTCGTGGTTGTTCTCTCCGTTGATCTCGTTATGCTTATCATTGTATGAGACCAGATCGAGAAGCGTAAAGCCGTCATGACCTGTTATGGCATTTACGACACCTGCATCCTTCGGATTGTAGCGGCATCTCGATACAAATGACTGAAGACAGTTCGAATCTCCCTTGAGGAACCGTCTTGCGTCATAACGGAATCCGACATTGTACTCAGCGAGATTCCTGAACAGATAAGGGCGTCCCCTGGGATACATCCTCGCTGTATCGAAATAATCTGAGATAAGCTTGACATCGCTCAGCGCAGGGCTCTTGGCTACCGCGTTGACGTCGTCCTGAGACGCCAGTATGAGGAACCCGTCAACATGGTATATCTCCCTCCACCACAGCAGACATGCCTGCATATACGCAGGATCCGTCCCTTCGGGGCAGCTTATCTCAAGAATCACCTCTATGCCTGCCTCATGAAGCCGCCTCACCATAGTACGGAACTCATCCGCCGGAGAGTCTGTCGCGCAGTAGGATCTCTTTGGGGCAAACAGCCATCCGGGGCCGTATCCCCAGTAGTTGATTCTGGTATCCGCGGCGCAGACAGGTTCCGCCGAGGCCGCACCCTGCATTCCCCTATGGCTGTTCTGTGACGCCTTCACGAAGGAAGAATCTGCTTTCAAATCCCGTCCCGGCACAGCTGAGCTGTCCGCGGCGAGTGCCGACTCAGGCAGCGTCGCGCCTGCAACGAGTTCCCGAAGTCCCTCAGGCCTCCAGCCAATCCGGGATGAATCAGGCATAACCTCATCAAATTCGTAGCAGGGCATCAGAACCAGGGCCGTCACGCCAAGCTCCTTCAGATACGGAATCTTCTCCGTGACCCCGAGAAAAGTACCGCGGTGCCTGACCTTTGAGGTCCGGCTCCTGGTGAATCCCCTCACATGTATCTCATAGAACACCGACTCACTGAAGGGTATACGCAGCCTTCTCTCCTTATCTCCCCAGTCAAATGACCTGTTCAGAAGCGCTCCCCGGATCTGATGCTCTCCTCTTGGTCTGCGGTCTCCGTATACTTCAAGACCTGTCACGATCTGCGCCGAAGGATCTGTCACGATCTTACCGTCAATCCTGTAGTTATACTCCAGGCCTTCAGCCGGGATTCCCGATACAAGCATGGCAAAGACCCTTCCCAGAGTAGGCTCGTCCGGGAACGGTATCTCACACTTGACCACATCCGATCCTTTCTCGTACAACAGAAGGCTTGCCTGCCTGCCCTCAGGAATGACAGCAGAAAACATGATGCCGTCCTTCCTGACATCAGTATGCGGCACAAAACCGCTTATCTGCAGATCATGTATAGTCGTTACATCTGGATTCCAATTCAATGCATTCTCTCCTCAGATATCCCACCCGATGGTTCATCAGGTTCCATACTTGTTCAGTATAACACACATCACCTGCTTTGAGCGAATCAATATACCTGCCGGCTATCCGGCTTCAATGACCAGGTTCATTAGCTGCAGGTCCTTGGTATCATGCACGGGATTGAACTGAATAAATCAGTGTTCCCTTTACTTATCGGAGGACTGCTCCGTGGATTCCCTGACAGACGGCGTTTTAATCGGTGCCAGCGGCGCAAGATTCTTCTTCTCCATCAGTACGCTTAATTCTTTCCTGAGCAGGCGCTCAACCGCAATCCGGTCTGACTCTCTGCACTTTGTCTGGAAGAGCAGTACATAACAGTAATCCTTCAGTGAGCTGATGCCGCAGAGTCTGATCGGTTCAACAGCCTGTGGTATCCTTCTGCCGATACCCGGAAGCGCATTTGTAAAGATCTTCTCCAGCTTCTCATATGATTCCAGACGGTTTACATTTAGCTCAGCCTCCGCAATCGAATAACGCTGGGTAAAATTGATAACTCCGCTCACATCACTGTTGCGGAAAACCTTTACATTTCCCCTTGAAGTCACCTTCGTAGTCCTGATGCCTATCTCCTGCACTTCACCACGGTACCCGCCGATCTCGACGATATCCCCTGTCCTGAACTCCCCCTCGAATACAATAGATATTCCGGACAATACATCAGATACCAGGTCCTTCGCGCCGATGCTGACTCCCAGTCCGATAATGCCTGCCGAAGCCAGAATTGTTGTGGTGTTTACTCCAAGAAACATGAGCCCGTATCCTATGGCCCCCAGAGCAGCCGCATAGCTTATAAAGCTTCCGATCAGTCTGGCGATTGTCTCTCCCCTGTTTCCCATATATTCACCGATCAGCATAATAATCCTGCGGAGGATCAGTGAGACAGCGAAAATACCGACAAACACAAACAGCGTATATGAGACGGCATAGATATTAAGTCCTCTGTCCCATGTACGCTGAAGGAGGAAAGCAACTGAGCTTCCCGCTATTCCTGCCCTGCTGCTGTATCGATATACCGTAAATGCTGCAATCAGCATTATAATAACCAATATATGAATCAGTACAAACAGCTTCTCATCCGCGGACCTTCTCTGAAACGGCATCTCATGTCTCAGCCATCTGCCGGCCGCGCTGCGGTTCGGGCGAAGGCCGACTCTGCTCTCATTGTAGAACTCCGCTGTCTCTTCTTCCGTCTCGCTATTGCCATCGTCTGGCTCTGAACTCTTTGAGGCAGCTCTTTCCGGCAGCTGAATATCCCCCCAGACTCTTCTCTGCATCCGGAAGATCAGAAAGAGTGACATGGAGGTCACAATAAAGCCTATGATGATTATTATCAGCATTGCCCCGAGATACTGCCCTGTCAGGTACCCGAGATCGACAGCTATCAGGCTGGCACGGTTTTTGTTGGCGTTAGTCAGTACGAAGCTGAATCTCCCGTTCAATATTATATTGCCGGAATAATTGTCATTGAGCACAGATCCCTTCAGTCCTATTGAAGACGCGTTCAGGCCGCTGTATCCTTCCAGAGAGCATGACAGAATCCTGTCCTCCTTTATATCGACAGCATAGAGGCTCATACCGGACGGCATCTTATAATCCGCATAGAACTCATAATCTACGGTTTCTTTATTGTGCGAGTTTACTACGACAACTACCAGGTCCTTATCCTCTATCCGCTCCGCATAGCTTATCAGAGAAAATGAGTCATTCGTGATAACAATCTCCTTCTCATTTGCCTGCCCGCTAAGAACAGTGGCCAGCTCATGCCACTGTGAATCCGGGTTATCAAGTCCTGTAAAGTCATATTCATCTCTCGACGCGTTGATTACCTTGCCATTACGGTTCATGACGAATATGCCTCTCGCTATCGCGCTGTCAAGATCTGACAGAACGGGAGTTCTTGCATCTTCCGGCACCTCATTCAGTATATCCGAGATAGTTCTGGCAACCGTCATGTCCAGGGAACGGCGCAGTTCACTTTGAAAATACACATCTTCGTCGTCCTTCTCATAAAACATTTCAATACTGCTGAGTATGCCCTTTCCCCATATTCTGCGCCCGTCTGTCATAAAGAAAGTGCATATCAGCACGATCAGAACAATTACCAGCGCGCATCCCATAAAATACACTATTCTTACATGCTTGCGCATAGACACGGCTATTTCTCTGGCCATATCTTTCTGCCAGTCCTTCTCCACTCTGCCTCGAAGAACATCCTCCCGGAGGAACCAGGCGAACAGAAGCGTAAGCACAAACAGGGTAAAGAACAGCAGCGCGGCAGCGATCGGTGATATCACTGAGTAAGCAGCACTCCCGCCTTTCGGGTACAGCGCAAATACACGGAATCTCTCATTCTCGGAGCTGCCGGCGAAGTACATGTCATCCCCGATCTGAAGTGTCCCGGTGTCGTCAATGGTTCCTCCCAGGATATCTCCCTCTTTGATACCAATGTCGCCCAGAACCTGAATTACAGAGTTGTCATTCAAATTGACGAGTATCAGCGCTCCTTCCGGCATGGGATTGGATACTTCATAGAACAGGTCATTATCCCGTTCAACTACCTGATCCGTAAGCCTGCTGATGACCGTCGTTCCTGTCATAGGGAAATAAGCAAACGCGTAATTCTTATCCCCTGACGTCACCTGGTTGCAGTTATAATTAAGATCTTCATCTTCCGCAGAGTCTATAAGCTCCTGTTCCTTCCTGACGACAGTGTCGAACTCTTTCCTGGGAAATTCTCCCCGAAGCACCTGATACTGTTCATCACACAGAATAGCTATCGCGTCTGAAGAATAGAACGCATAGTCGCCAAGCCCGCCATATTGTTCCCAGTCTTCTCCAACCCAGTTCCAGCACCATCCTGCCAGGGCGTTCAGAAGAAGGTCATTCTCCGAAAGCACCCGTTCAGCATCCGTTACTCTCTCTTCATTCAGAATAGTCTGCTTCAAAACCGCGTCCGCCATCACCATGCAGTGATCCTGCGTCTGAACCTCCGACCTGGCTCTCCATATCAGGGTAAAGGAGGAGACAAGAACCAGCAGAACCAGCGCGGCCATAGCAAACCACACTATAAAGACACCACGGGAACCTTTGCTTTTTTTATTGTTTAAGGTATTATCCTGCATCTTGTTCCTCGAACCCTTCCTGTTGGAAATCCAGCCGTGAAATTGATAATCAGGCTATTGTAATTGACTGAATTATAACATTGAATGATGCAGTCTGCCAGCCCCAGCATATCAATCCGCCCACGGTCAAGGCACAGTTGCTTTTTCTCATGCGGCAGTTATAATGAAAACTGATATTAAGATGTTGTAGCCAAAAAGCTGATTGCGGATAACGTTGTACGCTGTTCCACTAAGGCCCGTAAACTCGCCAAGTGGAATATGTGTGTCCCACGCTATGCAAAGAAGGAGTTTTATGGGATTTATGAAACGATACCGCACCATATGGTGCACCTATACGCTTGTATCTCTCAGCGCGCTCACAGCCATCTATCTGATACTCTCACGTTTTCTCGCAATTAATATAGGAGGCTTCGGACGCGTCCAGCTTGGCGTTATCGCCAGAATCATGGCGGGTATCTGGTTCGGGCCATTCGCCGGAGCTATATGCGGACTTGTCAGCGATCTTCTGGGATGTCTGATCCAGGGCTATGCGGTCAATCCCTTAATAACGTTCGCCGCTATCCTGTGGGGTATGATTCCGGCGTTGTTTGTACCGCCGCAGTATGCTGTGGCAGATACATCCACGCAGATCAGCAGAAAGAAAAACATACTGATGCTCTGCGCCGGTACCATCACGGCCTGCGTGGTCTGCACTCTTGTAGTCACCACCGCGGCTCTTGTATGGTTCAACGGCTATAATCTGTACGCTATACTGCCGACGAGGCTGGTACAGCTGCTGCTGCAGACCCCGGTATACTGTCTTCTTGTGTGTCTGCTCTATTACAGCCCTGTAACCATACAGATAAACCGCGCGCTGCAGGTGCACACCGGAAGATCCGTATCCTGATATGCCGGGTGCATTGTCTCAGATTAATACCGACGGCATCTTTCTCTTCTCTCTTCAGGGAAGAGTTCTCTGTACATGAAGCTAAATCACTGTTTATACATTTGGTGAGGTTACCGTATGATATATCCGCATTTTCTGAAGGAAAACGCTGTTGTAGGCATAAGCGCGCCGAGCGCCGGAGTCGGCCATAAGATTGAGAGCTTTGATAACAGTCTTACTGTCCTGAGATCACAGGGCTGGAAGGTCTGGGAGACCGAACATGTACGTGTAGATGACATTCGCGGAGGTGACGCAAGGCAGAGAGCCAGGGAACTTATGGGCCTGTTCCTGCACGACTCTGTCGACGCGGTGTTTGCCGCTGCCGGAGGAGATTTCCTGTGCGAGATACTGCCATATATAGACTGGGAGCTAATTGCGAAAAACCCGAAGTGGCTCATGGGCGCGTCAGATCCGACAGGCATTCTGTATCCCATTACTACCATATGTGATATGGCCACTCTCTACGGATCAAACGGTGGAAGCTTCGACTCTACTGTTCTCACAGAGGACGGCAGCACCTGTCTGCCCGAGTACCTCGGGAACATGCTCCGCTTCCTTAAGGGCGATCTGCCTGTACAGGTGTCATCAGAGAAATACCTTGGCGAAGATATCTTCGAGCTCGGAGACGGTCCTCTGGAATATACAAATCCGACTGTATACAAGGCATCATGCCCATCGCTGCATGAAAGAGGACGCTGCATAGGAGGATGCATAGATGTACTCAAGGATCTGATCGGAACCCGCTTCGACGCTACAGCAGACTTCATCCGGCGTTATGAGCATGACGGGTTTATCTGGTACTTCGACAACTTCGCTCTCTCGTCTGCCGCCCTGTACCGAACATTTCTTCAGATGCGGTACGCTGGATGGATAACACCAGGGACGACACGCTGTATACTTGTCGGCCGCACTATGTTTCAGAGGGAAGAATCGGGCATGACTTACGATGATGCCGTCAGAACGGCCTTCCCTGACATCCCGGTTGTCTGGGACATGGACATCGGACACACAGTTCCGCACTTCTCCATGATCAACGGAGCGATGCTGGATGCCGACTGGGACGGAAAGACTGCCCGCCTTGCTTTCGAATTATCTTAAGGAAATTGCTGATCGGAGTTTCCTCACATCGGCCTGGCATCAGACTGGAATCGGCCTCTTATGACGTAAGGCATCCCGCAAACACGTCGCCTGCCCTCACCCGCCTGCGATGCAATTGCACGCGCTCCGCCCTCCCATAGAAGAGTCGGTCGGCTTCGCGCGTGCACGCATCTGGCCGGGCTCAGTCGGCTTCCTATGGTTTGCGCAGGATGCCTTACGTCATTGCGAGTCCTTTCTCCTGATATTCGATCAGCGAAGCAGGCTGTGATTTGCGAGCGGCACAACCCGCCAAATCTGACACTGAACATAATTCACACAACGATAATATAGTACATGATCACGCCGAAAATCACCATCATTCCGATACATGACAGCATCAGCGCGAATGAGAAGTTCCCTATGATCGGCTCATAAGCCTCGTGGATCTCATCGGAGCGTTTTCTGATGAAGCTCAGCTTCTGCCCGTTATCCATGATAACACGCTCCTTGAGCACGGTTCTTCTCAGGAAGACTATCAGCGCGTCTGTTCCTACGGCAAGCGCCCGGGCTATAAATGAGGCGGCTGTGAGAATACCTGCGCACAGAGGCTTCATTATCTTGTTTTCGGCGGGTATCGAGAATACAGCCCCGAATATTCCGGGAAGCCACCGCATCAGAAGCGGACGATACAGAAGATCCTCAAGATCCAGCCGTTTGGGCCATCTGTCAAGATACTCGCCTCTCTTCATCAGAACCAGTCTTATAAATACGATGTATAGCGCCGCGCCGATCGCGAGCGAGATCAGCGCTCCCTTGACACATTCGAAGCTCAGCGGTGAGAATTCCTCAAGAGCATCCGCATGTCCTGTCATAAATGACGCCAGAGCGTTGAATACGCTCTTCTGCCCGAGTACTATGAACAGCAGCGATGTCGCGCACACCGCAATGTATCCTCCGGCTCCCATGTAGCCCTTTCCTGACGCGTCATACTTTTCCTGAAGTGCCGCGTCGCTGTTTTTCTCGATGAACACGCAGATAAACAGCTTCAGCATGTACGCGAAGGTGCATCCGCCGGAGATAAGGAATATCCATTCTATCGCGGACAGTATGCCCGAAGCGGAAGCGCTTATCGCGGCCCCCTCTCCTGCCTCCGCGATTCCCGCCGTTATGGCCTCATGCAGAAGCGTCTTGCTGGCGTATCCGTTGAACAGCGGAACACCGCCTATTCCGACAACGCCGAGGAAAAACGCTGCCATGAGGGCCCATTTCCCTCTTCCCCATCCACGGATCCTGTTCAGATCCAGCTCATGAATGTTCATGACAACTACGCCGGCGGCACAGAACAGGCACAGTTTGAGCATGGAGTGATTGACCATGTGAAGCACCGTACCGCACATGGCCATAAGCGCGTGTCCATTAAGACCTGAGAAGCCGGACTCCACGGATCCGGACTGGCAGCTGAGGAGTATCGTCATACCAATCCCGGTCAGGATGAAGCCTATCTGGGACATTGACGAGCATGCAAGGGTTCGCTTCAGGTTCACGGAAAACAGTGCCAGCACGGCACCGAGCAGCATCGTGACGGTGCCGAGAATAAGAACAATCCACCCGAATGAAGCGCTGTCCGCCATTACCTCTATGCCGGTCATCAATATGCCGTAGATTCCGACCTTTGTAAGAACTCCGGACAGAAGCGCTGACGCGGGCGACGGAGCTACCGGATGAGCCTTGGGAAGCCATACATGAACCGGGAACATGCCGGCCTTGCATCCGAAGCCGATAATGATGCATACTCCCGCGGCCAGGATCGTGCCGGATGACGCGCCGGATGATCTCACAGCGGCATACAGTTCTGAGTAGGCAAGAGTACCGGCAGCGTGATACAGCAGCACCAGCCCCATGAAGAGAACCAGTCCGCCTATAACCGCTATGAAGAGATATGTGTATCCGGCTCTCAGCGCTCCTTCCGTCTCCTCATGCATGACCCAGGTGAAGCTTGTCAATGAAAGTATCTCGAAGAATACGAAGGTCGTGATGAGATCTCCTGACAGCATGACGCCCTGTGTCGCGCCGAGCGTAAAGAGCACGAAGAGATAATACCTGTCAAGGTGCTCTCTCTCATGGCGGAAATATTCAAGTGAAAAAAGAGTTGTAAACGCCCACATAACGGACGTGACAAGGCTGTAGGAAGATCTGAAGCCGTCAGTCCGAAGAGACAGTCCTGTAGAAAAGACATGCGGTATATCCAGTGACAGGAGACTGTTTCCCCCGCCCTGGCATGCCAGATATACGAGAATGGCAGACAGCGCCAGTTCGACCCATGTGAAGATGACGGCGAACTGGTCTCTCCCTCTCTCACTCCCCTTTGCGATTATATAATCCGCAATTCCCGCAAGGAATGGCATAAATATCAGCAATGCCGGAAGCATATCATATCACTCCTCGTGAAATCTGATCCAGGAATCCGAGAATCGGACCCGGATACACGCCAATTACAACATTTAGAACGGAGAACAGCCCGATAGGCACCAGCATCCTCCACGTCGGATCGGTGAGGCTCGTACCCTCCCACAGATCTCCGCCATTCACAGGGAAAAAAGCCCTGACGGAGGCTGTAAGAGAATATATCGCGCAGAAGAAAGCCGACGTTATCAGACACACAGTCCCGATATAAGCCCATACAGTTCCGGCTTCCGCTCCTGCCGTCAGAAGATGCCATTTTGAAATAAACCCGGAGAACAGAGGTATGCCTGTCAGAGAGAGCGATCCCAGAGTGTAAAACAGGAATGTAAACGGCATCTTTTTCCCGGCTCCGTCGATCTCATACAGGTAGTGCATGCCGCTCTTGTGGATGAAAGAACCGGCGCACAGAAACAGGCTCATCTTGATGATTCCATGGATAAGCATATGCGCAAGCCCGGCCTGAAGTCCCGCAGGGGTCATCAGCATGATTCCGTACAGCATATAGCTCAGATTGCTGACGGTTGAGTAGGCAAGCTTTCTCTTGAAGTGTCTCTCTCTCAGTGCCCGGCCCGACGCGTACAGAAGTGTCGCCGACGCCACCAGTACCCCGGTTATCTGCGCCCAGGTTCCGGACAGATACTCCGGGCTGAACACATACCAGGTAAGCCTCGTCACCGCGAAAACTCCGGTATTCACGACCGCGACAGCATGAAGCAGCGCTGTGACCGGGGTCGGCGCAGCCGTAGCCTGCGGAAGCCATATGTGGAACGGAAGGACTGCCGCCTTCACACCGAAGCCGAAGAACCCGAGCAGCCACAGAATCAGGACGAAGTTCAGACTCAGGCTGCTGAATGAGTGTCCACCCCAGACGAATCCGCTCTCAGCGAACATCGTCATGACAATGGTCGGAAACAGCGCCATCGCGGCGCCGCCGATTACATATGCGGCGTACACTCTTCCGGCGTACATTGATTCATGATCCTGATAATGTGATACCAGAGGCAGTGTCACAAGTGAGAGCATCTCGTAGAACACGTAAAGTGTCAGAAGATTTCCCGAAAATGCCACTCCCAGCGTCACGCCGTAGGTCATGATATAGAATCCGAAGAAGCTGCTCTTGTGTTTCGCCCTCTCCATGTATTCGAACGCGTACATAGTGACAAAAGGCCACATGGCCGATATCATCCCGGCAAACAGCATGGATGGTCCGTCAACCTTTAAAGTGATCCGGAACCCGCGTGTGAATGAATACACCGTGAACTCATCTACATTTCCGGTGAGAATGACTGCCCATACAATTGCCGTGGTCGCGCACGCGAACACCTCACACCAGATTCTGCGGGTCCGCTCCTCCATCTTAACGCTCTCAAGCAGAAAGATTCCACCGAAAACCGGAAACAGTATGCTGATTATGATTCCTGCTTCTCTCACAGTTATCCCCTCTATCAGAATGATGTCGGGTTCAAAAGTACCTTTCGCCGACGGCTGACTGGTTCGCCCGGGCTTTTAGGCTTTTGACCTTTACATCATCAGAATCCGAATACATCAAGAATGGCAGTTCCGTATATTCCCATGACAAGTGATACACAGCACAGAACAATCATAGGAACGACCATAAGCCACGAGGCTTCGTCCCTCTCTTCCGAAGCCTGCGCTCCCTCCCCGGGAAAGAATGCCTTGAAGGCTACCGGAAGCAGATACCCGGCCGTGAGCAGCGCCGAGATCAGAAGTATCACGATAGGAAGTACGCTCAGAACTCCCAACCCGTCATCCGCAACGTTCAGCGCGATGACCCATTTGCTGAGGAAACCGCCCATCGGAGGAATACCCACAAGCGACAGAGACGCCATCAGGAAGCACATCATAACCGCCGGCATCTGTCTGCCGATTCCGACGAGCTCATCGACTCCCCTCTTTCCGTACTTATAGATAAATACGCCGGCGCACATGAACAGACATCCCTTCGATGACGCATGGCTCATCACATGGAGCATGGCTCCCCTCACTCCCCCGTCCGACAGCAGGGACAGAGCCAGCATGATGTAAGATATCTGGCTGATCGTCGAATATGCCAGCCTCTTCTTCATGTTCTTTTCCAGGAAGGCCATCATAGATCCCATGAAGATCGTGACCATCGCCAGTATCATCCATGTATACTGAACATAGGTGCCGCGGATGAAATCAGGCCCGACGCAGTAATACACCACACGGATAACCGCGATCACGCCTGCCTTCGCTATGATTCCGGAGAGCAGGGCCGACGCCGGAGCCGGGGCGATCGGGTGCGCCGTGGGCAGCCATCCGTGCATAGGATACATACCTGCCTTTGTCCCGAAGCCGATGACAGCGGCCAGCACTGCCGCCAGCAGGATCTTCTCATGTCCTGAAACCGCAGCCTTGTCGATAAATCCGCCCAGACGGAATGTCCTGTCCGCCGCACCGTAATAATAGATGAAGAACACTCCGAACAGGCCCATCATCGCTCCGCCTATTGAATAGAACAAGTATTTGAGTCCCGCGGCGATTGCCGACTTGGTTCTCTCATGGAGAACAAGCGGAACAGTTGTTATTGTTGCCATCTCAAAGCAAAGATACACGGTCACAAGATTTCCGGAAGCGCATACAGCTATCAGAGCGCCAAGAGAAATATACATGAACGCGAAGAAAGTCGGCTGCCGCTCTTCCATCTTCATGTATTCCATAGCGTAAAAGGCCGCGCAGGTATACAGGATCAGAACAGCCGTCATGAAGAATCTGCCCAGAGTATCCAGTTCAAAGGTGAATGAAACATTCTCGGAAAATGAGAACAGAGTGACCGGCTGCCCCCTGAGAACGGTAAATATTCCCAGAACAAGACTGATGAGTGAAACAGCTCCATACCTGAAACACCGCTCACGGTATGATCCCGCCCTGATCACTGACGCAAGAATACCCGCGGCAATCGGAAACAGGACACTGCAGACAATTAACATGTTAACTCCTTCCAGGACTTCTCTATATTCCGCTCTTGAGCGGAAAACTGTCGGAACTGTGAACAATTCTGCGGGGAAACGCTGATAAGTGTGCAGCTCCCCGTTATCTTTTGATGCTGGCTTCAAAAGCCTCCAGGCCGTAGCTGACGGGCACCATCGTATCAGCTCTACAGGAACATGCCCAGTCCCCGGTAGATCACATCGGAGACGACCCATGAGAACAGGCCGAGAAACAGGTTCAGCAGAGACAGTACCATCCCTGCAAGAAAGAAACCGGTCCTGCTTCTGTCCGTAACAGGATGGCTTCCGTACGGATCTTTATCTAAAGTGTCAGGATCGTTGTATATCCTTATCATGGTGCGTATGAAGTATATCGCATTAAGTACGGAGCTGATTCCCAGAGCGCCCAGAACCACCAGTATCTTCCAGTGTATTCCGCCGAGCACTGCCGCCTGCCCGAACATCAGCTTCGTCGAGAATCCCGCGAAGATGGGGATGCCTATCATAGACAGCGACGAGATCGAGAAGAAATGCGCCGCGAGCGGATCCCTGCGGCCGCTGCCCTGAAGCGAATGAAACTTCAGCCGGTTTCCCGAAACCTCAGCGAGATACGGAACTGTGAGAAACAGAAGGCTCTTGGTTACGGCATGCGCGAGTATCTGGAATATGGCAGCCTCAAATCCCGCCACCGTTCCAAGTCCGAGCCCCATGTATATATAGCCTGTCTGGGCCGCCGAGGAGAACGCTATCATGCGGTTGACATTCGACGCCCTCATAGCATTTACGGATCCACCGATCATTCCGATGATTCCAAGAACGAACAGAATCTTCAGAACAGGAGTTTTCTCCAGGACATCAATCCCTATAGCGCGGTATAAGATCTTGAACAGCAGGAATATATATGCCTTGGTGACAAGTCCGCTCAGTATCGAACCGGATGCGGGCGTCGCCCACCCGTAAGTGTCAGGCATCCAGAAATAGAAGGGGAACAGACCGCTCTTGATGGCTATTCCCACTGTCATGATTCCTATAGCGAGACTGATCACGGGAATCGAGGACTGATCCTGCGATACCAGCGCCATGCTCTGCCTCATCGGAACCATCAGCAGGTGCCCGGATATGTCGTACAGAAGAACGATCCCCATGAGGAACAGACCGCTTCCCATAAGGTTCAGGATCATATACCTTGCCGCAGCAAGCGTAGTGCGTCCGATCTCCCGCACGATCAGTATTCCGCAGCTTGTCAGTGTCAGGATCTCCAGAAAGACATATCCCGTGAAAACATCATTCGTCCATGCAAGCGCCATCAGCGCGGCTGTCATAAGGTTGATCAGGCTGAAGTAGAGATTGATCTTGCTCTCATCAATATCCTTGCGGATGAAATGATATCCGGCTGTGATGCTGCACAGAAGAATCACAGCGAACAGAAGCGCGATCAGCGCTTCAAGACATCCGAACCTGATCTCATTTCCCCATGGCGCGGGGAACTCTCCCATAGGATATGTGTAAGATGTTCCCGTCTTCAGAGTGTATCCGAGAACACACCCGGTCATAACAACCAGAACCGACTCATATGCAATTGTATAATTTCTCGCCGCCCGGGGGCTGAGCATCATGCACACAACTCCTGAGAACAGGCTCAGCACCACGGTAAACAGCGGAAGATTCCATATAAAGTTCATCTGTCTTCCTTCTGATGCTTCGAAAGTATATATATCTCATCGAGATCAAGCGTATGGTACCGTTTATACAGGCGGACTGTCAGAGACAGCATCACGGCCGTAACCGACACTGATACGACTATGCCGGTAAGCACAAGCCCTGCCGGAACCGGATTGATATAGACGGAGGGATCCGTCACTCCGTTTTCGATAATCGGCGCTTTTCTGCCCCTTATATATCCCATGGAAGCCAGCAGCATGAATACGCCTGTGTCCATGATATTCATACCGATAAGCTTCTTGATAAGATTTCTGTGGAACAGAAGCGTCGTGAACCCTATTCCGAACAGGATCATGGCCGCGGCTTCCTCATAGTTGTTCAGGAGATTCTGAATCATTGCTTCCTTCCTCCCGTTTTCCTGAGCCTTCTGCTCTTATTATCAATACGGCTGTAGTCTACATCCGTTCCAATGCTTCCTCTTCTGAACAGACTGTAGAAGCCGAACATCGTAATGCTGACGACGCAGCCTACCGCAATATCCAGCGGAAGAATCAGTCCTCCTGACAGGATCGCGCCGGGCGTTCCCTTGGGAATATGCGCGTCAAGGCCATTTGCTCCCATGAAGAACACATAACCCTTCGCGAAGCTGTAGAATGCCAGTGATACGAATGTGATTATATTGCACAGCTTAAGGGTAAGAAAACGGTCAACGGTCTTCATGCCATATGAGGCCGAGAACAGGATCATGCCTGCCCCTATAACCGCTCCGCCCGAGAATCCTCCGCCCGGAGAATTCTGCCCGTTCAGCAGTATGTATATTCCGTACAGGAGAATGCAGGGCAGCAGCGCTCTGCATATCGTGCGGAGTATCATGTCATGTGACAGGTCAAAATAGGTGTCACTTCGGATCGTATAGTAATCCTCATACCCTTTTCTCTGATTCTTGCTGTCTATTCTCAGCAGTATCATCACACAGATCAGGGCAGTGAACAGAACATGCGACTCTCCGAGAGTATCGAACGCTCTGTAGTCCAGGATCATGCCCGACACAATATTGACCGCGCCGGTCTCCTCGAGGCCTTTCTCCACGTAGCGGTTGACCACCTCTTCTGTCCTGGGGTTAAGCTCGCCCAGGTGCGGAAGGGATGACACTGCATACAGAAGCACATATGACAGAAATACGCAGCATACGATCGCAGTGAGAAGATATATCCACCTGAACCGTTTCCTCATACGCTCGACGCTCAGCCTTGCCTCAGGCCTTGCCTCATACTCACGTATGTTCTTCTTCGATATATTCTTGCGCGTCTGCCGGTCAAGATCCTCCTGCCGGGCAACATCCAGCAGGTCGTCAATCGGGTCGGATTCGCCATAGAACCATCTTCTGAACAATGATCTCATCGGCCTGTCTCCTCCCCTGTAATCAGCGCGTCCGGCGGCAGAATCCCGGCATCCTCCGGGTCCCTGCCGCCTGGACGCTGTTCTTCAATTTCAGCCGGGGCAGAATCCTGCGCTGGCTCATTGCTCCCGGAAGAGCTGTCCTGATCTTCCTGATCCGTTTTCTCAAGGATATCGGCAGGATCCTCATCTCCCTCCGCATGGATCTTCTTTAAGGTCATAAGAAACATGATCCCGCTGACGCCTGCTCCGACCGCGGCCTCGGTGATTCCCAGATCCGGACTCTCCATCAGTATCCAGACGACAGCCATGATGGAACTGTAGGCCATAAATGTTATTACAGCCTGAAGCAGATTCGGAATAACATTGACCGCAACAGCGCACACAATAAGAAGAATCAGCAGGATGACCGTCAGTATCTCTCTCGGCATCATGGCTCAGCCCTCCTGTGAACATGATGTTCCAGATACGGATTGGTGTTCATCTCAACCATGCTGAGAAAATGTGTGCTGGTCGGGGATGTGAGCCACATGAAGATGATCAGGAGAAGCAGCTTAAGTGTCACCGCGCTGAAGCCGGCAGCGATCATCAGAGCTACGACTACCAGCAGAATGCCCATCGTATCGCCGATTCCTGCAGCATGTATCCTGTTCAGAACATATCCGAACCTGAAGACTCCGAGAACCTCGAGCGCGAAGCTTATAATGCCGGCTGCCAGGATTACGGCGACCAGCCAGAAACGAATCCATTCACCCATGACTGTCCTCCTCGCTGTTCTCCTTATCCTCGTCTTCGGTTTCCTCTCCGCCTCCCGGAGCCGGTCCTCTCTTGTGTATGTAAACCGACGCAAGTATCAGAACGGACAGGAAACTGATCATGGCATATATCAGTGAAATGTCCATAAGATAATCTTCATCCTGCCTGATTGCCAGGATCGCGATTGAGCAGATCACCAGCGTCCCGATCATATTGATGCACAGTATACGGTCTGTGATGCGCGGCCCTATAATGCTTCTTATCAGGACGATGCCTATCAGGATTCCCAGCACTATCAGCGCGCTGAGGAACAGATATTGGTAAGCTCTGTCAACGGACATGCATCTCTTCCTTTCTCTCAGAAATGAATTCTCCTGAGCAGCTTCACGAATGACGACTCTTCTATGCCGTCCGCGTATTCCGGTATCAGGCAGTGTACCTGAAAATGGCTCCCCTCCATCTTCACAGTTATTGTTCCCGGGGTGAGTGTGATGGAGTTGGCCAGGATAACGTTCTGGATCTCCGACTCGAGTCCGGAATCAAATTCAATGAGCACCGGATCAGGCCTGCGTGCAGGGCTGAGTATGATGGCGGTGACATTCAGGGATGCTTTGATGATCTCGACTATAAGATTCACCAGATACCAGATCGCCAGCGGCGCGTATTTCAGTACGGACCACTCGGTTCTGGCAGAGTATCCAAACGCTGCCCTTGCAAACAAAAAGACGGCCGCTGCGATAGGTATGCCCAGAAGCAGAAGCTCGAGGGTAACGCGGCCGTTCAATACAATCCACAGAATAAAGAAAAAGGTTAACATCTGACGCCTCCGAGCGCAGTGTACCACTTTTGA
>DFHY01000070.1 GCA_002371345.1 Lachnospiraceae bacterium UBA3711 | reverse complement strand
CTCATAGGAGTGAGGGAAGATGAACAGGTTTGTGTTTCGGAAAATATCACTGATCTTCCGAACGGCAACTACAATGCGTCCGTAATAATAGAAAGAATACGTCCGATCTCCTTCCTCTTTGGCGGGATGGGGTGAGCGGATACATGAGCAATAGTGAGGATCAGATATGAAAAATAGAAGCCCGGTTCCTGTTCCCCGGAAGGATAAGGTCGCGAAGGTGCCGGTCATTATGCAGTTTGAGAATCTGGAATGCGGCGCAGTCTCCCTGGCAATGATCCTCGGTTACTACGGGAAATGGATCGCGCCGGGAATTGTCAGGGCAGATACGGGGCCGTGCCGGGACGGCGCCAACGCCGAAAACATCGCGAAAGCGGCCCGGAGCTATCAGCTGGAGGCCGATGTCGAGCGGCTGGAAGCCGGCGAGTTTCTGGAAAAGGCAGTCTTCCCCTGTATTGTGCACTGGAATTATGTTCATTTTCTTGTGGTAAAAGGCATACGCAGGGGCAAAATATATATAAATGATCCAAAAGGCGGCACCTACGCTGTAACCAGGGATGAGTTTTCCAAAGGTTTCAGCGGTTTTTGCGTATTCTTAAGACCCGGATCAGACTTCACGCCGTCCGGTCATCGGAAAACCCTTCCGGAGTTTATTCTCCGGCATCTGAAAGGGGCGAAGACGTCCCTGATCTTTGTACTGCTGGTTACCCTGCTGACTTCACTGCTGACGCTGGCGGAGCAGGGGATGAACCGGGTGTATATCGACCGGCTTATCAAGGGGCTGGATGCGGACTGGGTGTCCCCATTTATCCTGCTTTTCACCATCATAGCAGCGGCTCATATCGTACTGGGGCTTGTGCAGGCGTATTATATGCTGCGCATCAACGGGAAGATGGCTGTCTCGGACAATGCCGCCTTTATGGAGCATATGCTCCGCCTTCCCATAAGTTTCTTCACACAGCGGCTTCCGGGCGATATCAATATACGAAGGGATATGAACTCGGAGATCTCCGCGTCGCTGGTACAGACCTTCGGGCCTCTGTTTCTGCAGGCAGTCATGATGATTCTCTTCCTGACCGTCATGGTCGGATACAGCCCGTTTCTTGCTCTGATCGGCGTATCGGGCGTTGTCCTGAACGCTCTGATGAATCGTTTGATTTCCGGAAAAAGAGTCAACATCATGCGAAGGCAGATGTCCGACCAGGGACAGCTTACGGGAACTCTGGCGGCCGGTATACAGACTATCGAAACAATAAAGGCAAGCGGAGCCGAAAACGGTTTCTTCGAATTGTGGTCCGGATATCAGGCTAATGTGGCCGCTTCTCAGGTTCAGTTTTCAACCATCAGTCAGGTGCTTGGGGCTGTTCCGGCGCTGGTAACGCAGCTTTCCGGAAACATTGTTCTGATGGCCGGCGTGTATCTCATCATGCATCAGCGTTTTACGCCGGGTATGCTCCTTGCGTTCCAGGGGATTCTGAATATATTCAATCAGCCTGCGGCCCAGCTGATAAACGCCAGCAAGGATATGCAGGAGATGCGGACGAAAATGGAGCGTATCGATGATGTCATGGAAACGCCCGTGGATCCTATGTGGAAGGATGAGCCGGTCAGCGGGACGATGTCTTATGAGAAGCTGAGCGGCCAGCTTACCATGAAAAATGTAAGCTTCGGATATTCCAGACTGGATCCTCCGCTGATCAGGGACTTTAATCTGGAGCTTAAGCCGGGCAAAAGCGTCGCCTTCGTCGGCGCTTCCGGATGCGGGAAAAGCACTCTGACAAAGCTGATCTCAGGACTGTGTCAGCCATGGACGGGAGAGATCACCTTTGACGGTACGCCGCTGACAGAGCTGGAAACATCCATTCTCAGAGGTTCGCTGGCTATTGTGGATCAGGATATCACGCTCTTTGAGGACACGATCGCCAACAATCTCACCATGTGGGATCATACCATAGAGGATTTCGAAGTGTATCTGGCGGCCAAGGACGCGCAGATTCATCAGGATATTCTGAAAAGGGACCGGGGTTATCAGCATGTGATGCTTCCGGAGGGCAAGGACTTCTCAGGCGGACAGCGCCAGAGGATGGAGATCGCCAGGGTTCTGGCGCAGGATCCGACAATCATCATACTCGACGAAGCGACCAGTGCGCTGGACGCGAGAACGGAATATGATGTCGTGCGTTCGATCAAAGACCGCGGCATCACGTGCATCGTGATTGCGCACCGGCTCAGCACCATTCGCGACTGCGATGAAATAATCGTACTGGATCACGGAGCAGTCATGGAACGGGGCAGTCATAACGAGCTGCTGAGCCGGGACGGCTTGTACGCAAACCTGATCAAAAGTGAGTAATTAAGGAAAAGCAAATGAGCTTATTTGATGAACAGATCCGTACAAGGAAGAAAAATGACCAGAAGGTATACGAGCAGGCCTTTGCCCGTATGGCTGCCGTACTTATGGGGCAGAAAGCGGAACTGGACGGCTATGGCATATCCGTGCAGAGCGCTGTGAATGAGATTCTGCGTTATTTCCGCATCCGTCCGCAGCATATTCCTGAGGATATGCAGGACTTCAACGAGCAGATAGAGTATCTCATGCGGCCGTCCGGAATCATGCATCGAAGGGTTTATCCGTCAAAAGGCTGGCATTCGAAGGCTTCCGGCCCGATGCTCGGCTTTCTGAAGGACGGCGAAGTGCCTGTGGCCCTTCTGCCGGATTACATCACCGGTTATGTCTACATAGATTCTTCAGGGGAAAGGCACAGAATAACCACAAAGACGGAACAGCTTCTCATGGAGGAGGGGCTTCTGTTCTATCGTCCGCTTCCCCTGCACCCGATCTCCATGAAAGATGTGATCCGCTTTGATTTTCAGGTCCATCATATGTCCGACAGAATCTTTTTTCTGCTTTTTCTGGGCATCGCAACTTTTATCCAGTTTCTGGTTCCGAGGGTGACGAGGCTTATCTTCTCACAGGTCATATATTCGGAGAGCATGACTCTGTTCTGGACGGTGACGGTCTTTCTGATCTCTTTGTCCGTATCACAGGCTGTGTTTACCATGCTCAGGCAGCTGGCGCTTGAGAAGATCAACAACCGGTGCGCCCCGGCTTTTGAGGCCGCGGTTGTCATGAGGCTGATGATCCTGCCGGCGTCATTTTTCCATAAGGAAAATCCCGGCATGATCTGCAATCGTGTTTACAACAGTCCCAGGCTGCTGCCGTCCAACCTCAATAATCTGATCTATTCAACGATCTTCACGACCATTTTCTCCATGGTCTATGTGATCCAGATTGTCCAGTACGCTCCCGGTATTGCCAGCGCTGCCATAATTACGCTTGTGCTTCAGATTCTGGTTTATGTTCTGGCCAGCGTCTTCGGAATCAGGATCACCAAAAAACAGCTTGATCTTCACGCCAGGGATTCCGGCATGTCATTTAACATCATAAGCGGAATTCAGAAAATCAAGCTGGCCGGAGCTGAGAAGCGCATCTTTTCAAGATGGGCCGAGGGCTACGCCAGGTCGGCTTCTCTTCAGTACAAGCCTCCCGTCGCTCTGACTCTGGCTCCGGCAATCACCGCCGGAATCGGGCTGGCCGGCCAGATCGTGATCTATGCGGGCGGGATCAGCAGCGGGGTCAACACCGCCGAGTATTTTTCATTTACTGCCGCGTATGGCCTTGCCCAGGCCGCCGTGCTTTCTCTGAGCACTCTTACCCAGACAATAGCCCAGATAAGTCCTCTGTATGATATGCTCAGACCCATACTGGAGGCTGTACCCGAGACCAGTGAGATGCGCAGGGTTGTATCCCGTCTTTCCGGGCAGATTGAACTCAATGACGTATCCTTCAGATATGAGAAAAACGGACCGAATATTGTGGATCACCTGAGTCTGAAGATAAAACCGGGTGAATATCTGGCGATTGTCGGAAAAACAGGCTGCGGAAAGTCCACGCTCCTGCGTCTGCTGCTGGGATTCGAGACGCCGGACAGCGGGCAGATCACCTACGACGGCCGTGATCTGTCAGGTCTGGATCTTCGTTCTCTCAGACGCAGCATCGGCGTTGTGCTCCAGGATGGAAAGCTGTTTCAGGGTGATATCTATTCAAACATCGTCATCTCAGCCCCCTGGCTTACGGAGGAGCAGGCATGGGAGGCCGCGAAGCTGGCCGGACTTGCCGATGACATCCGGCATATGCCAATGGGGATGCATACGATGATCAACGCGAATGGAGGAGGGGTATCGGGCGGTCAGCGTCAGCGTATCCTGATTGCCCGCGCCATCGCGTCCAGACCGGCTGTACTCATGCTCGATGAAGCTACTTCAGCCCTGGACAACGTCATCCAGAAAATGGTTTCCGACTCTCTGGCATCACTGGGGTCAACCAGGATCGTTATCGCTCACCGCCTGTCAACGATCCGTCAGTGCGACCGTATCATCATGCTGGACCAGGGGCATGTTATAGAATCCGGCACCTATGAAGAACTGATGGCCCAAAACGGCGTTTTTGCGGATATGGTTCGCAGGCAGCAGGTTTCCTATAACCAGGAGGAATGAACATGAAGGAAAAAAACATTCTGCTCACAACACTGGGGAGCACAGGCAACAACCGCTATGATTATCAGTATTTTTACTACGATCATAACGGGCAGCTCAGCTACTGCAACAGCCTGAGCATCGCGGAAGCCGGCACTAAATACATCCTTTCCAGAGAGAACATTGATGAGGTCATAGTGCTTGGGTCGGGAGCCACCTACAATGCCGAAGACGCGCTCAAGCAGCTGCAGCTGCGCACTTTCGCGGATTATCGCGCAGAGGGCATCGAAAACCTGTCGGAATACAGTTTTTTCCGCTACCGCATCGCCCAGTTTATGGAAGACATTGACGTAGAGGGCGCGGATGTAATAGAGAGCGTCGGCCCTGACCGGCAGAAAGAGATCATTGAAGCGTTCCGTTCCGTATGTGATCAGGCAGAGCATATTCCGGATCTGGGTTTTATCCCCAAAAAAGCCTTTCATCTGCTCAACCAGACGCCTGAGCTCCAGCTGCTCATGAAGAAACAGCTTGACGGTCTTTCCGGCCAGGAGAGACAGTGGCTGATGCAGTACATTTTCATCAAGCTTGATCCGGCTTCAAAGTTCCATATTCTGGAATACAATGAGAAGCTTCAGATGTGTTTCGTTCCGATCACCCGAGCGAAGGACTCGGTACTGCCTCTGGACAATATACTGGAGATCGTTCAGGCTGTAAATTCCGGCAATCCGGATCACATTAACCTGTATATGGATATGCAGGGGATAGGCAGCGCGGATGGCTTTACGCTGATTTCGGTTTTCTCCATGATTGCCAATGATGCCGCGCGCCGGATTTCCATACGGGGACTGATCACGACCCATTCCAATCCATCGCAGTTTGCCAATCCTATTGACGACAAGGAGATGAAGCGGTATGACATCAATCTTCTTGTATCCGGGATGAATTCCTTCGTCAAGTATGGAAAGGTCGACCTGATCCGGGATTACTGGTACAGCAGGCAGATAGATCAGCCGCAGATCGAGCTGCTGATCTATGGCATGCAGAATGTGGCTGACGGAATCTCCCTGTGTGATCTGTCAAATCTTGAATACGGAATCAGGATCCTGAAGAAGGTTTTTTCCAATCCGGACACCGAGAGCATGCCGGAGCTCGAATCGAATATCTTCCGGCTCATTTCCCGCACGATCAGAATGGATTACGGCAATCTCATCACCGAGGAAAAGATCAGCGGGATAGAGCTTATCAAATGGGCGTACCGGAAGAACTTCTATCAGCAGACCCTGACTATCATCGAGTCGAAGATCCCCCTGGAAATAGTTCAGAAGGGAATTCTCTATTATGCCAAAGATGAAGAAACCCGTCTGCATATGCTCGAGTCACTTCAGGTTTGCTATGAAAATACCCATCCGATCCAGAGATGGGGTTTCAAGGATACGGATCATTATTTCATCAAGTTTTACGGGAGACAGCGTCTTAATCGCGGTCCATTTAACAGAGACAAATTCAAGGCGTACGCGGAGCTTCGTATCAGGGAGCTGTCCGAGGACGAAGAGGAATTCGTACAGGCTTATTCCGTACTGGAAGACCGGAAACCTCTGCTGCTAAAGATGCTGACCGCCTACTATCGTATCGGAGAAGTGCGCAACGCTGTCAATCACGCGGAGGAAAAGGCGCCCATCGTCGCTCTTGAGAACATAGATGTCCATGCCGAGAATGAAAATCTCTCCATGCTGCAGAAGGCTATCGAGGATTTCATCAGTATATATGATGAGGTCCTGCACGAGCTGGAACGCCTTCCACAAGCTTCACCCGTCCTGATCAGCGGTGAAGAATTCAAGAACTGGTCCATGGAGCATTCATACAGGGACAGGGGGAGCAGATACGGAGGCGGCAGAAAGAACGATTACGGCCGCGGGAGGGGCAATGGCGGCCGTAACGGCTTCGGCAGCCGGAATGACAGCGGCGGCAGGAATGACGATGGCGGCTGGGATGGCAATGACGGCCGTAACGGCAGCGGCGGCCGGGACGGGTATGGCGGCCGGAACCGGAGATGGAGCGGATACAGAGACAGGAACAGAAAACAGGATAGGGACGCGGAGAAATATGAGGTCCGGACAGAGAACGGAAATATATACGTGTATATAGGAAGCAACTGTGTTCAGGGAACGATACCTGAGAATCCGGAAGGCGGCACTCCGGGGCAGATTATCGTCAGGCATGCCGGCGATGAGGATTGCCGCATAGAGCGTTCTTCCGATCAGAACCAGGGACATGTATTATGACAGTTTCAGTGGGTGCTGAATCAATGTCATTAACTTAAGAGCCTGAACGTCTTGTCCGACACCCCGAAGTAATAGCCGCGCGCGCATCGCGTCCGCAGGGTCTCGCCTTCCGGAAAGGCTTAAGTTAATGACATTGGTGCTGAATAGTTACATGCTTATGACATTGACACAGCAGCATGTCCGGTTATAATTCAATCTCTTCTACTATAGCCGGATCTTTTACAGCCGGATCTTTCATTTCTTTCCTCTCACCGGCAGAACCATCATACGGCGAAGCGCCATCGTTTTCTTCCTTTTTCATCTCCCCATAGAAGTTCACTATGATCGAGGTGACCAGAGATACAACGATAATGCCATAGATGCCGAGTATAACCGACATAATCCTGCCGATGAGAGAGGTGGCGGTGATGTCTCCGAAACCGATTGTCGTAACTATCGCGAAACAGTACCACAGTGCGTCGCCATAGTTGCTCATATTATCTTCAAATGCCGGAAGGATGAAGGAAAACGCTACGATCAGAAGTACGATTCCAAACAGTATCTCCGTGGCGTAAGTCTTTTTGATGATCCGCTTCAGAACATCCATCCGGATGGAGGAGAAGGCAATCGGCAGAATCGACGCGACCGCCTGCACATCCACAAGAATAAAGAGTATGGAGATTGAAAGAATGGCTCCCATCTTACCGCCGTCCGGATAGTCGCTTCCGCCGATCAGCACGCAGGCTGCGCCTGTTAATGCCACGATCAGCATGACAACAGACAGCAGTATGTTCCACTTGCTTCTTTTCCGGATAGTAGAAATGACACATCCGATGAAAACAGTCAGAAAATAGATAAGGCAGGCTACAGGCCATGCGGATGCCGTATCGCCTCTGAGGATGAGAAAAACGGAGGCGAATACTGACAGAAGGATGTATATCAGGTGCTTGATGGACAGAAGCCGTGATTCCTTGCGGAAAACAACGAGCTGGATCAGATGATATATGGCAATCAGCAGAAACAGAAAGGCAGCGATAGGCCTGATCGAAGGATAATTAATGACCATATCAGCTATGTTGTCTGTGTCGTTGCTGTACCCGATCGACCGGACCATCGCAAGGCTGATTCCAAGGGTGCTGATGGCAATAATACCTATCAGGGCAATATACCATTTTCTTTTCTGGATGGGGGTTATGTCTTTCATATTGATCCCTTTCTTGATGCGGTACGGACTTGGATCGCTTCAGGTTAATGACGCGAAACCGATACTGTGAGTTTACCACACAGAGCCGGTAAAATCGAGCCAATAAACCGCATAGCATATAAGACGGATTTATACTATAATTACAAAGACAGGCATGAATGCCGTATCGGCCCGGCCCGGGCGATACGGATATTTCTGCCTCCGGGTTACCGACACAGAAAGGAACTATTAATGGAAAACCGTTCACTCATTATTCGTGTTGTGAGCCTCATCGTCATCGGTGTTCTGATGGGCGTCTCGATCTGGTTTGGATCTGCCTGCGCTTCCACCGAAAGCTTTCACCACGAAGATATTGCTTACCTGGAAAGTAAAAAGAACAACGCGAAGGCACTGTCCGCTTCCGCGAGCGCGGTCTCCGTACTGGTCTCGCTGCTTCCGGAGGACACTGCCACTCCGATGGCAAATCAGATCTCGGACATCGGCCGCGATTTTATGATCGTATTGGCGGCACTTGCCGCGGAACAGAACCTGTTGACGATCACAGGCAGGATCACTTTCTGCTGGATCATCCCTATCTCACTGGGGATATTGGTTCTGTTTGTTCTGCTTAGAAGAAAACTGTTTATGCAGATCGGCGTTAAGCTGGCGCTGACAGGTTGTGTGCTCTACTTGCTTGTTCCACTGACTCTGAGGATAACACGGCTGGCTGACAGCGCATATCAGGATGCGGTTGACAGCAGCCTGCAGCAGTCCCAGGAGATCGAGAATGCGTTTCATTACAATGAGAGCGGCATCGTGATGCCGGGGATGAGTGAAGGAACCGCCATGGCTGATACTGAAGCGGTATCAGCGCCGGAGCCGCAGCCTGAAACTCAGACCGGATTACACACGGAAGCCAGTCCCGTGATTCAGACCGAATTCCACACGGAAGCCCGGCCGGCGGAGCAGACCGAACTCCACACGGAAGTCCGTCCGGCAGTTCAGACCGAACTCAATACTGAGGCCCAGGCTGATATTCAGGCTGAGGCCCGGACCGAAGCGGTTCAGGCTCAGACAGAGAAGCCGGCCAAAAAGAAGGCAAAAAAGCTGCCCTGGTATGAGCGTTTGTGGAATTACATAACCGGCGCGGATTCAGATAAAGCACAGGCCGGGAGCGGGACCGAAGCAGGTATTCAGGCTCAGACAGAGAAGCCGGTCAAAAAGAAGGCAAAAAAGCTGCCCTGGTACGAGCGTTTGTGGAATACCATAACCGGCGCTGAAACAGTTGAAGCACAGGACATAATCCGGACGGAGGCCGAGACTGAAGCCGGAAGACCGGCTGCGCTCCAGACTGAAGCCGGAAGCATGGCTGTGCTTAGGACTGAAGCCTTCAGTATGGCTGAGACGGAGGAGACGGCCAAAGAGCAGACAGAGAATCCTGCCAGAGAGCAGCCGTGGTATGAGCGGCTGTGGAACGGCCTGACCGATGCGGCATCCAACGCGGCGGACAAGGTGTCCCAGATTCCGGGCAGGGTTTCCGATACCGCGTCGGGCGTAGCGAATAAGCTTTCGGAAACAGCTTCCGCGGCGGCGGACAAGGTAGCCGAGGCCGGTGAAAAGGCCAGCGAGCTGGCGGCTCTGACGCTTGAGATACCGCAGATGGCGGCTGATCTGCTGAACAGCCTGATCGACGCTTTTGTCCTTATGATCGTGACAACCTGCGTGCTGCCGATTGTCGTCCTGATCGGGCTGCTCTGGATCGTGAATCAGCTTCTCAACATTCATCTTGACTGGGAAAAGATGACGCTGTGAATTACTGAAAGGGCGGGAAAAGATGAGGATACTGGCGGTAGAAGATGAGGTTATCCTGCTGAAGCATCTGACCAATCGAATACATGAGGCCTTGCCGGAGGCGGAGATACTGGCTTTTGACAACACCGACGACGCTCTTTCCGTTCTGCCCGGCAAGGAACCGGATATCGCCTTTCTGGATATTGCGATAGGAGATATGAACGGAGTTGATCTGGCGAAGCTTATCAAGGCGCAGCACCCCTGCTGTGATATTGTTTTCTGTACGGGATACAGCGATTATGCCGCGCAGGCATTTGACCTGGGAGCCAGCGATTATCTTCTGAAGCCTATCACGAAGGAAAAGATAGAACACGCCTTATCCCTGCTCCGGCAGAACAATGTCCGCAAGCTTACGGAGCAGGGGCTGTATATCCGATGCTTCGGAGAATTTGAAGTTTTTTATCACGGAGAACCGGTCACTTCATTCACAAAGCGGTCCAAAGAGCTGCTGGCATATCTGGTAGACAAGGCGGGCGCCGTCTGTACATCCGCGGATATCAGCAATACTATATTCCGTGGCAGCTCAGACTCCTATTTCCGGGTCGTGAAAAAGGATCTCATGAAGATTCTTTCCGATATAGGGCAGGAAGACATTCTGATCAATGTCTGGGGAAAGCTGGGAATCAACAGGGAAAAAGTCAGGTGCGATTATTTTGATTATCTGGATGGGAATCCGAGAGCTGTGAACCAGTATAAAGGCGCATATATGCTGCAGTATGACTGGGCCCAGACAACTCTTCTGGACTGAATACAACCGACAAAGCGTAAAAAACTGCGAAAGAGAAGCCGGCATGAGCGAATCATGCCGGCTTCTTATGTGCAGCTTATCGATAAGTGTTTCCTTAATTAAACTGCGAATTGTAGATCTCGCTGTAGAGTCCGCCGAGCTTCATCAGTGAATCGTGGTTGCCGGTCTCTACGATGTTGCCGTCCTTCATGACGAAGATGAGGTCGGCGTTCTTGATGGTCGAAAGCCTGTGGGCTATGACGAAGCTTGTTCTTCCGCTTGTCAGGCTGTCCATGGCCTTCTGGATCAGGATCTCTGTTCTCGTATCGACATTACTTGTCGCTTCGTCGAGAATCAGCATCGGAGCGTTCTCTGTCATGGCTCTCGCGATCGTGACGAGCTGTTTCTGTCCGGCGGAGAGAGCACTCTCCTTCTGAATCTCTGTGTCAAGTCCCTGAGGCAGCGTGGATACATAGTGGCTCAGGTTAGTCTCATCGAGAATCTCGCTGAGTCTGTTCTCATCCACGTTCTGCAGATTGTAGACGATATTCTCTCTGAGCGTTCCGTTGATAACCCAGGTCTCCTGCAGAATCATACCGAAGATGCTTCTGAGCTCGCGGCGCGACATGTCCTTGATAGATACGCCGTCCACGAGGATGTCACCGCTGGTGATCTCATAGAAACGCATCAGCAGGTTGACAAGAGTCGTCTTGCCGGCGCCTGTAGGTCCGATAATCGCGACCTTCATACCGGGCTTGATCTTGCCGGAGAAGTTTGTGATGGTAAGCTTCTTGGGATCGTAGCCGAAGCATACATCCTTGAATTCCACCTCGCCGCGGATATTGCTGTGGTCGAGGAGCTCCTTCTTATCGCTGTCATCATCAAGCTCTTCGAGCTCAAGGAAGGTAAATACTCTGTTGCACGCGGCCGATCCGAGCTGAATGGTGCTGCTGGCCTGACCGATCTGTGCCAGGGGCTCCTGGAACAGTGATACATATACCAGGAAGCCCGTGATGATGCCGATGTCAGCGATGCTTCCGTTGGCGAAGAGCAGGCCCGCCACAATAAGAACCGCCGCGTATGTGATGTATGAGACAAATGAAGTGGCCGGTTCTATAAGACCGCCGACGCCCTGCGATTTATAGAGAATAGAGCCGAACATGGTATTCTTGGCATTGAACTCACTGACCTTCCTGCTCTCGGCATTAAAAGCCTTGATCACGAGCTGGCCAGAGTAGTTCTCTTCAACTGTGGCGTTGACATCGCCGAGAACCTGCTGGTTCTTGTCGAAGAGCGGCAGTGAATATTTGAAGGTTAACGCCATGATAATCAGCATTACGGGCAGTGAGCATATTACTGTGAGCGCCATCTGCCAGCAGGAGAGGAACATCGCGATAAACACGCCCACCAGCATGACGCCGGACTGTACCAGCATGCTCACACTGTTCTGCAGGGATGTACTGAGTGTATCGACGTCGTTGGTGATAACGGAGAGGATATCACCGGTCTGAGTGGTGTCATAGTAATCGAGAGGCATCTTGTTGATCTTGGAGGAGATCTGTGCTCTCAGATCCTTTGAGAACTTCTGGATGATAGTATTTAACATGAATCCCGAAATGAAGCTCGTAACAAAGGAAATACCTATATAGATAATAAGCCGGAATGCATACTTAAGCACATTCTCGATATTGACGACGAAAGCGCCGTTAACCGCCTCTTTACCTACGGGGCTGATCTCGTTTGTGAGAGAACGGATGGTTCCCGGGGTCAGAATCGTGAAAATAACCGAAGCGACGAGCAGGGCTATCGCAATCAAGAAAGGCACATAATAGTGGCTGAAAGCCTTTACGAGACTCGACAGCTTGCTTTTTTCAGGAGCTTTTGTATTTGTATTCATAATCCTAACTCCTCCTTGCTAAGCTGTGATAATGCAATCTCCTGATATACAGGGCAGTTCCTTACAAGGTCGTAGTGCTTGCCTTTGCCGACCATCTTGCCGTTGTCGAGAACAACAATCTGATCCGCGTCCATGATGGTGCCGACCCTCTGCGCGATAATGACACGCGTCGCATCCGGCAGCTTCTCCTTGATATTTGCCCTGACATTCTTGTCTGTCCTGTAGTCGAGGGCCGAGAAGGAGTCGTCGAAGATCAGGATCTCAGGCTTCGCCGCGACTGCCCTGGCGATGCAGAGCCTCTGCTTCTGTCCGCCGGAGAAGTTGCTTCCGCCCTGGGCAACTTCGGAATCATATCCGTTTCTCTTCTTGCTTACGAAGCTGTCAGCGTCGGCGATCTCAGCGGCCCACTTGATATCGGCGAGCGTCATCTCAGGATTGCAGAATGCTATGTTCTCCTTGATATTGCCCTTGAAGAGGAATCCTCTCTGAGGAGCGTATCCGATACGGTCTCTCAGATCCTTCTGCGTCACTTCCTTTACGTTGACGCCGTCCACAAGGACCTCGCCCGATGTGCAGTCCGCCATACGGGGAATCATGCTGATGATCGTCGTCTTACCACTTCCGGTAGCACCGATGAAAGCGATCGTCTCGCCCTTATTTACCTTGAAGCTGATGTCAGACACGGCCTCCTTGTCGGAGCCGGGGTAGGCAAAGCCGACGTTTCTGAATTCAATAGTTCCCTCTTCCGTAAATGTCTTGGGGCTGGCAGGATCCAGCACGGACACCTCGTGAACGATGACCTCGTCGATACGCCTGGCACTGACGCCTGCTCTCGGCCAGATAACGATCAGCGTAATCAGAAGAACAAATGACATGATGATCTGGCTGGCGAGCATGACAAACGCGTTGACCGCGCCGAAGGACTGAACCGCGATATCCATCTCAAGACCGTTGAGGGCGTATGCGCCTGCCCAGAGGATAGACAGCGTGAGTCCCATCATGACCAGCATGACGATCGGGGAGAAGATGGAGATCACTCTGCCGGCGAATATCTGAACCTTGGTATACTCTGTGTTGACCTTGTCAAACTTGCCTTCCTGATAGGTCTCCGCGTTGAAGGCTCTCACGACTCTCACACCTGTGAGGTTCTCTCTTGACGCCACGTTGAGAGCGTCCGTCAGCTTCTGGACCATCTTGAACTTTGGAGTGACAAGAATGAGCAGCACAACGACGGCGGCAACAAGAATAAACAGCCAGACCGCCATGACAAGGGTGAGCTTTCCGGTGGCGTAATTAATCAGGAGAATGATAGACCACACCATGGTGACCGGCGCAACGAACGCAGTTTTCAGAAATGTGAGCAGAGCCAGGTGGACGTTCTGCATGTCGTTTGTGGTTCTGGTTATCAGGGACTCGGTTGAAAAAGAAGCAAAGTCCGCAATCGCGAAATCGTTGACTCTTTCATACATCTTCTGTCTGAGATCGGTGACAACGCTGGCGGCAGTCGCACTGGCCACGAAGCGGATGATAACCTCGACCGCGGCCATGAGGATTGCGCAGATGATCATATAGAGACCATAACGCCAAACCGGATCAACACCGGCCTCCCGGCTGGCCTGGACAGCGCCGGTGAGCGTGCTGATGTAGTTTACGATCTGCATCATGAAAAAAACCTGAAGCAGGGTGAGACCGAATATTATCAAGACGGATACCCAGTTTTTTGCTTTCATGTTTTTGAACAATAGCTTAAACACATTGTACCTCCTTACCTCCTGTTCAATGAAAAATACTCAGTGACTTTTGTGCGTCATTTGTTTGACTGCGAAATCCAGAACATATTATACTTAAAAAAGTGTTAAAGATCCGTTAAAAAACATACAGGATCCAAAAACAGGTGATTATCCATGAACAGGCAAAATGTATTTTCCCCAAAAAGACATATAGATTTCAACTCCTTTGTGTTTGGAACAATGTGTATCCTCACACTGATCTGCATCGCGGCAGTTGTGAGAAATGACGTTTTCCGGGACAGTTATATACTGCTGGTTTCTGTTATCTATATTCTGAGCCTGATATTTATAACTATTCTGTCAGGTTTTCTGCTTTCGAGGGCGGAAAAAGCTGTCAGGCCAATGCGCTATTTTACGCTGTTTCTCTTCAATGTATATATAGTTGTTTTCTTCGCCGCCATTGACAACAGTATGTACCATCTGCCGGAGCGCGCCGCCTACATTACCATATTTGAAACCGTGAGCTTCTTTTTTGGAATGTCGCTGTTTCTGACTCTGTGGCTCTATCAGAAACAGTTTCTGAAAGAGTCGGCCGTGACCCGTGCCGTAACCGTGCTGATCTCTGCTGCGCTTGTCACCTACGCCGGCGTACTCGTAACCAATCTGTTCAGACCCATTCTCTTTCACATAACGGATCAGGGCGTTTACTCTGAAGGTATTACGGATTATATAAGTATTATCACAGATTTTTTCTGTCTCATACTTCTGTGTGTCGCGACATTTTCTTCAAATCTGAGCCGGAGCCGGAAGCTGTCATTTATAAGCTGTATATTTGTGCCGGTCCTCTTCGCGATTCTCTCCCTGAACCAGGGGGTTCTCAACATGAATCTCACCATATGGGGTATAGTGATCGGCACTGTCATGCTGCCGCTGAGCCTCATCTTCTTTAACGCCCATGATGAGCTTGAAAATGATATCCTGAGGCGTGAGAAGGAGCAGATCCAGCTGCAGATCTCCGCGATGATTTCCCAGATGCAGCCGCATTTTCTCTATAATTCCCTGGCTGTCATCGAGGCTCTGTGCGAGGAAGACCCGAAGCTTGCCGCTAAGGCCACCAGCGCGTTTTCGAATTATCTGCGCGAGAACATAGACTTTGCCGATAAGAAGAATCCAATCTCATTCTCGGACGAACTGAATCACATAAAGACATATGTCTGGCTTGAGAAGCTCCGGTTTCCGAATAAACTAAACATTGAATACGATATCGGCTGCACCGCCTTTCCCGTGCCGGCGCTGTCGGTACAGCCTATGGTAGAAAACGCGATAAAGCACGGCATCTGCAAAAAAAAGACCGGAGGTACGGTCAGAGTCTGCTCATTTGAAACGGATACGTTCTACAGCGTCACAGTTTCTGACGACGGGATCGGGTTTGACATCCGGAAGGCGATTGACGACGACAGGCGGCATCTGGGTATAAACAATACCCAGTACAGGATCCGGGAAATGGTCGGCGGAAGCCTGGATATTGAGAGTACTCCCGGAAAAGGGACGACTGTAACCATAAAAGTCCCAAAATGAATAAGGAACTTTCGGGCGTTTAACGGTTTTTTAACATAATATTGAGTATAATCAATAAACATCATGTTTGGAAGATGATGCCTGACGGCATCCGTACACGGCGCAAGATGCGCAATCGAGTCCTGACTCAGGCAGACGAAAGAAGTACCTCCGGCGTTTTGAAAGGGAGAAACTGATGAATAGACCAAAACTGAGGCTCTTTGGAGGAATCGCGATTCTGATACTGCTGGGGATTCTGTTCGGCAGATTCCTGCTGTCCATGAATACCGTTGTGAACGGGATCTATGACCTGAGGTGGCGGGCGTCGAAGATTAAGGCCATCAGCAGCACTGTGACGAATGTCGTAAACCTTGGTGCGTATTCCAATATGCAGGAGCTGGATGAATTCACGAACTGTGTAGGACTGGCTTCCGTCGCTTCCAAGGGTTATGTTGAGGACTATTGGGACGGAAAGCCCGAGTATTATTACAAGGGCGTCATAGCTACGGTCTCAGGGGATAAGATCAATTATCCGGACGATTACCCGGAGGAACAGAAGATTGACGCCGCCTCCATGACAGAGGAGTTCGGCGTTGTATTCCTTGAGAAGAAGAGCAGCGGCGGGGCCGGGAAGAGCGACGTGAGCGGGCAGACCGGTGAGACTGAGAAGGACG
>DFHY01000112.1:7272-10567 GCA_002371345.1 Lachnospiraceae bacterium UBA3711 | reverse complement strand
CCATTACAGCTTTCCGCCAGGTGCCTGTGAATAGTCACCGGCGATCAGCAGTTTGGCAGTATCGCTTTTCGGATCAGGCATTCCTTTCCCCGGAAAGCAAAAATAACAGAAACCCGGAGCAGCATAAAGAAGTGATCCGGTCCGGTCCGGATTGACCAGAGCCTGGAATTGGCCGGCGTAAAGCAGAATGATATTATCAGATGGCATACTCGGCAAGCCATAGAAGCCGAGGACGTTTATGCAGAATGAGGTGGTGAGGGAAGCAAGCGACCCGTCGGCGCTTGAAAACCTTGCCTGAAAGCAACGGAATTATTGTATTCTCAAACTGCCTGACATTTTCATCTATTGCACAACATGCGCAGATACACGTATTGTTTCATATATTGTCTGTAACATCACACCATCCTATTGTTTGTCGACTTTCGCTGGCTTTTTTCGGAAGTTTTTTCATATCATACTCTTCTGATGCTCTCCGGCTCGCTTCACCTTTTGTTTTTTTCGTCATATAGCCATCTTCTCTCCACATGTTTGATTCAAATCGTTGAAGCTGCGGATATCACACAAGCAGTTCTTGGCGGGTAAATTTTCAGACACCTATAATGATGATTGTCACCCACTGCCGGCTCTGGCAGAAGCCTGATACATCACATCAACAGGCACCTCCTGGCTATGACTCAGATGGAGAGAGGATTCAATTATGGGTTTAGAAAAAGTGGAACACATCGGAAGCCACAGACGGCAATGCAGAGGAATGTATGATCTTCTGCGCGAGTACGCAAAAGCAGGAATATCTCTGATGCTGGAGGGAAAGGAGGCGGAGCCGGGGCAGATCGCTGCCACCTGTCTGCGCGAGGGTGTCAGCTATATGATGGATTTCATTCCGGATGATCCGGGCAGCCAGAAGATAACAAAGATAGATTTCACCAAAATTGAGATGGAAGACATACCTCAGGATGAACCTCCGGCAGAGGCCCACCCAAACATTGCGGTCATGCACTGTTCCTGAGAATCGGCAGACAACCCCATCTGCCGGATGCAGCGGACAATGCCGATGAACCGGGCGGAAAGCCCGCACGGCATCTATTCCGTCGCAAGGCTGAATTCCCGTAGGGACAAAAATACTATTTACCCCTAACTATGATTCCGGACATCCCCGGTCATTTCGCCGGCGCAGGACCGCCCCGTCATGCACTTATACCGGAGTGCCGGGGACTGTCCGGTCTTTTGAGGAAGCATTCAAAGCCATCGCTCTTACTGCAAGGCCCAATACAAGGCTGCCGGAGGCTTTCCTTACATTAGATTTACCTCAATTTTAAGATTTTTCATGTCGATCACATAAACCGGGGTTGCTATACTTACAGTAATTGCTGACATTGTAATCATGTGTCATACGTTTCAGACAATGATGTAAAGGTCAAAAGCCCTGAAGCCGAAGCAAACTTGATGAGTCGCGCTCGATATGCTTGCCAGAGGCGAAAATGGGGTGACCCACCGGCTTTTCGCAGGATTCAATATGCTCCTGTACACTTTCAGCCGGAAAGCTTTGGAGACCGATCGATATGAATGATAAGTCAAAAAGCAACGATAAGATCAAACGCCGCCGCAGGCAGGTCCGGATCAGAATCATTCTTCTGATTCTCCTCCTTATTGTATGTACTGTCGCCGCGGTCATTCTGATCATAAAGCTGACTCCGACCAGTAAGCGGATGTCATATGAAGAATACTTCGGTCAGATGAAGGAGAATGAAGCCGCGATAGTGCTTCAGGACCAGATCATTACCGATACACGCGCGGCTGTTTCAGACAGCGGCTCCGTGTATCTCCCCCACGAGTTTGTGCGCAGCTGTCTCAACGAACGCTTCTTCCGGGACGAAGAGAACGGTGAGGTCCTGTTCACGACGGCCACGCAGACCTATGTGATTCCGGTCGGAACCGCATCCTATACCGTGATTGACGGAGCGCTGCCGGATGACCCGTCATCTGAAGCCTCCTATAGTGAGGATATCCTTATCCGCGGGGCAGACAACACACTGTACCTGAGCCTCAGCTTCCTGTCGCAGTATACGGATATCGCCTGGACTTACAACGAGGACTCACACCTTGTATTTATAAGGAACAGCTTCGGTCCCGCGCTGGTATCTGAAGCCACAAAGGAAGCCGCCGTACGTTACCGCGGCGGAATCAAAAGCCCTATAATTGCTGATCTTCTGAAGGGCGAACAGGTAACAGTACTTGAACAGGGCGAGAACTGGATGAAGGTACAGACAAAGGACGGCTGGATTGGCTGGGTGAAGTCAAACCGCATGGCCGTTCCATTTACAACAGAGCTGAAGAACGAAGGTTTTACGCCTGTGGAATATCCTTCTATCACCATGGATGGGAAGGTTTCGCTCGTCTGGCACATGATCTCCTCCCAGAGTGAGAATAAAACCCTGGCAGACGCGGTCGACTCAATGACCGGCGTCAACGTCATCAGCCCGACCTGGTTCTCACTGGCCGACAACGACGGAAATGTTGATTCCATCGGATCAAAGACATATGTAGACGAAGCGCACCGCCGCTCTCTTCAGGTATGGGGGCTGGTAGACGACTTCTCCCCGGACATGGACAATTCGGTGATGCTAGCGTCAACTGCCGCAAGGCGCAGCTGCATCAGCCAGCTTATAGGCTACGCGGACACTCTTGGGCTCGACGGGATCAATATTGACTTCGAACACATAGATCCGGGCGACGCGTACACCTACACCCAGTTTGTCAGGGAACTGTCCATTGCCTGCCGCAGGGCCTCACTCGTCCTGAGCGTAGACACCTACCCGCCGTATGACTTCAACGCCTACCTGAACAGAAAAGAAATAGCCGCGGTATGCGACTATCTCATCAATATGGGCTACGACGAGCACTATGTCGGATCGGAGAGTACAGGGTCCGTCGCCTCGCTTGGATTCGAAGAAGGGGCGATACAAAACCTGCTCCTCATGGGGGTTCCGGCCGATAAACTCATAAGCGCCGTTCCATTCTATACGAGGATCTGGTACACCTCCAGGGATGAGGAAGGAAACACTTATATCAACAGCGAAGAGCTCTCTATGAACTCGGTCTCGGCCACACTCGATTCCTGGAATCTGACGCCCGACTGGGATCCGGTGACGGCACAGAACTATGTCTCCTGGTACACCGACGACGGCGTACTGTGCGAGATATGGATCGAGGATGCAGCCTCACTGCAGAGAAAACTGCTGATTGTCAGCGGCAACAACCTGGCCGGAACCGCCATCTGGGCGCTCGGCTTCCAGAA
>DFHY01000112.1:0-7163 GCA_002371345.1 Lachnospiraceae bacterium UBA3711 | reverse complement strand
GCCTCATCACTCGCGGAAAAGCTTAAACAGCAGGACACCGCAGCCGTACAGGATACTGCGGAAAGCAGCACCGAGGCCGAAGTCCCGTCCTCCGAAGCAGCAGTCGGCTGATTATATCTAAGCTCAACTATATATGGCAGACAGACAGCAGCCCAAGGCAGGCAGCAGCCCAGACAGACAGCAGCCCAGGCGACGAATTGGTTTGCACGGGCTGCTGTCTGCCTGGGCTGTTAACCCAACGTATTACACAGTCACCTTAATCGGCGTCTGATGCCAGATATCATCCTCATACTGCTGAATCGTACGGTCCGAAGTGAACTTGCCCGACGACGCCATATTCAGGATCGCCATCTTCGCCCAGCGCTTCTCGTCCTGATAAGCCTCAACAATATCCGCTCTGGCCTTGTCGTAAGACTTGAAGTCGGCAAGAATGAAATACTGGTCCGCTCTTCCGTACTTATCCGTAAGCAGAGAGTCATAGATCTCGCGGAACATCTCCATATCGCCCTTGGAATACTTGCCGTTGATCAGCTCCATCAGCACGCGCCGGATATCCTGATCGGTATTGAAGTAATAATTCGGATCGTAACCGCCTTCATTTTCAAAGCGGATAACCTCCTCGGAAGAGAGACCGAAGATAAACGCGTTCTCCGCTCCGACCTCCTCGACGATCTCGACGTTCGCGCCGTCCATGGTTCCGAGGGTCGGCGCTCCGTTCAGCATGAACTTCATGTTGCTGGTTCCGGAAGCTTCCTTGGAAGCTGTAGAGATCTGTTCTGACACATCGGCCGCCGCGAAGATCCACTCCGCGTTCGACACACGGTAATCCTCGATGAACACGACCTTGATCTTTCCGTGGATAGAAGCGTCGTTGTTGATGACATCCGCCACCGAATTGATAAGCTTGATGGTCATCTTAGCCCTGCGGTATCCCGCGGCAGCCTTCGCTCCGAAGATAAATGTTCTCGGATAGAACGGCATCTCCGGGTGATCCTTGATCTGATCATACAGATACATGACATGAAGGATGTTCATGAGCTGTCTCTTGTACTCATGCAGACGCTTTACCTGTACATCAAAGATCGAACGAGGATCAACCTCGATTCCATTATGCTCCTTGATATACTCCGCCAGGCGCAGCTTGTTCTGATACTTGATGTTCATGAACTCCTGCTGTGCCTTCTTATCGTCCGCGTAGACCTTCATCTTCGCGATCTGCGGAAGATCCGTTGCCCACTCGCTTCCGATGTGATCCGTCACCCACTTTGCGAGAAGCTGGTTTCCGTGCATGAGGAATCTGCGCTGAGTAATGCCGTTTGTCTTGTTGTTGAACTTCCACGGATACATCTCATAGAAGTCCTTCAGAGTCTGTGACTTCAGGATCTCAGTGTGAAGCTCGGCAACGCCGTTGACAGAATAACCGGCGACGATTGCCAGATGGGCCATCTTGACCTGTCCGTCATAGATGATCGCCATCTTCGCGACCTTATCCTGATTGCCCGGATACTTCTGCTGAACCTCGAGCAGGAACCGGCGGTTGATCTCCTCGACGATCTGATAGATACGCGGAAGCAGTCTTGAGAACAGCTCGATAGGCCATTTCTCAAGAGCCTCGGCCATGATGGTATGGTTGGTGTAGGCAACGGTCTTAGTCGTGACCTCCCACGCCTCATCCCACTCAAGGCCTTCCTCGTCAAGCAGGATTCTCATGAGCTCGGCCACAGCCACGGTCGGATGCGTGTCGTTCATCTGGAAGGTCGCCTTCTCGTAGAACTTCCTGATGTCAGAATGAGATCTCTTGTAATGCGCGATCGCGTCCTGCACTGACGCTGAGATGAAGAAATACTGCTGCTTCAGTCTCAGCTCCTTGCCGGCATAATGGTTGTCATTCGGGTACAGGACCTCGACGATATTCCTCGCCAGATTCTCCTGCTCAACCGCCTTCTGATAGTCACCCTTGTCAAATGAGTCAAGCTGGAAGTCGTTGATAGCCTCTGCGTCCCACACCCTCAGGGTATCTACAACGTGGTTGTTGTAACCCACAACAGGGATATCGAACGGCACCGCGCGCACAGACTGATAATTCTCCTGGATGAAGCGGTTGCGGCGGGTCTGCTCATTGAACTCAACCCTGACATAGCCTCCGAACTTGACCTCGCGGGCATACTCCGGTCTCCTGAGCTCAAACGGATAGCCGTTCTTGAGCCAGTTGTCGGCGACCTCAATCTGATAGCCGTTCTCGATCTTCTGCTTGAACATACCGAAGCGGTAGCGGATACCGCAGCCGTAAGCAGGATAGCCGAGAGTGGCCAGGGAATCCAGGAAACAGGCCGCCAGTCTTCCGAGGCCGCCGTTTCCGAGCGCCGGGTCTCTCTCCTCATCCTCGACAGCGTCAAGGTCGACGCCAAGATCCTCAAGCGCAGCCTTGACCTCCTGGTATGCGGTCATATTGATCAGAGAGTTGCCGAGGGCGCGGCCCATCAGAAACTCCATGGACATGTAGTAGAGGATCTTCGGATCTTCCTTCTCCATCTCCTGGGTGGTAGCCATCCAGTCATCGATAATAACGTCCTTCACAGAATAGGAGACAGCCTGAAACAGCTCCTGCTGGTTTGCCTCCTCGAGCTTCTTCCTGAACAGCCGGCGCACATTGTCCTTTACCGACTCCTGAAATGCCTTCTTGTCAAACTTTGATTCAATCTTCTTTTTTGCAGCCATGCGGAATTTAACCCCTCTTTCTTACCGCGAGAACAACACGCTCTCCGTTTACAGTCCACTCCTTCCGGGAAGCGTCCTCATCAGCTTCACCGTACGTGACGGATTCAGCCAGCACTTCCTTCTTCAGCTGGCTCTCATACTTCTCCAGGATGGACCGGATCTTTTCATTTCCGGACTCAAAAACATCGATATGATCCTGAACCTCGAAGCCGGCTTCCTTGCGCATCGTCTGGATCTTTGAAACCAGCTCCCTCACGAAGCCTTCCTCGATAAGCTCCGGCGTCAGGTTTGTGTCGAGCACCACCGTCAGAGATCCGTTCTGCTGTGTTACGAAGCCTTCGGTCTGAGCTGTGTCGATAAGCAGGTCGTCACGGCCAAGCTCTACGCTCTCCCCGTTCACGTCAAACCGGATCGCTCCGCTCTCATTCAGCTCATCCATAGCCCTGTTGCCGTCGACAGTCCCGAGGAACTTCTTGATGCCGCCTAGAAGCTTTCCATACTTCGGCCCGACGGTTCGAAGCTGCGGCTTAAAGGTATAATTGGTAAATGCCCTCACGTCGTCAGTGAACTCGATTGCCTTGACGTTCAGCTCATCGGTCACTATATCAGCGTAGTATTTCGGCAGAGCCTCCTGAGCCTTCACGAACATACGCCCGATAGGCTGGCGGTTCTTGATGTTCGCGTCATTTCTCGCGGCACGGCCCATAACAACGATATTCAGCGCTTCTCCCATGCGCGACTCAAGCCCGGCGTTGATCAGGGCTTCGTCACAGTCCGGGAACAGGCACAGATGAATAGACTCCGGAGCGTCCTTCTCGACACGGCGGACAATATTCTGATATATCTCCTCAGTCATGAACGGAATCATCGGGGCGGCGCACAGGCACAGGTTCTTCAGCGCACAGTACAGCGTCATATACGCGTTGATCTTGTCCTGCTCCATGCCGTGGGCCCAGAAACGGTCGCGGCATCTGCGCACGTACCAGTTCGACATATCATCGACAAACGATTCGAGAGCCCTTGCTGTCTCAGGGATCTTATATGCGGCAAGGTTCGAATCCACGTCGCGGATCATTGTGTTCATACGCGACAGGAGCCAGCGGTCCATAACCGGAAGAGCATCCTCATCGCCCGCCTTCACCTTCTCAAGCAGGGCATTGTAGTTCTCCTCATACTGCGCGGGATCGAAGTCATCGATGTTCGCGTACAGCACGTAGAACGCATAGGTATTCCACAGAGTACCGAGGAACTTCCTCTGGCCTTCCTGAACAGCCTTGTCGTGGAAGCGGTTCGGAAGCCAGGGCGCCGAATTGCTGTAGAAGTACCAGCGTATCGCGTCCGCGCCGTGTTTCCTGAGAGCCTCGAACGGATCTACGGCATTTCCCTTCGACTTCGACATCTTCTGGCCATTGCCGTCCAGCACAAGTCCGAGCACGATAACATTCTCATATGGAGACCTGTGGAAGAGGATAGTCGACTCCGCCATCAGCGAGTAGAACCATCCGCGGGTCTGGTCGACAGCCTCGGAGATAAACGCTGCCGGGAACTGCTTCTCAAAGGTCTCTTTATTCTCAAACGGATAGTGATGCTGCGCAAACGGCATCGCGCCGGAGTCAAACCAGCAGTCAATGACCTCCGGAACGCGCTTCATCGCCTTCTTCCCGCACGACGGGCAGGTGCAGATGAAGCCGTCGATATAAGGCCTGTGCAGCTCCACAGTCAGAGCGTCCTCACGCCCCGAACGTTCCTTAAGCTCCTGCCTTGATCCGATGCAGATCTGCTCGCCGCAGTCCTCACACTCCCACACCGGAAGCGGAGTTCCCCAGTAGCGGTTGCGGCTGATGCCCCAGTCCTGCACATTTTCCAGCCAGTTGCCGAAACGGCCTGAGCCGATCGTCGGCGGGATCCAGTTGACTGTATTGTTGTTCTCGACCAACTCGTCGCGCACCTGCGTCATCTTGATAAACCATGACTCACGCGCATAATAGATCAGCGGAGTGTCGCAGCGCCAGCAGTGAGGATACTCATGCTCGAACTTCGGAGCGTCAAACAGCTTGCCGTCCTTCTCAAGATCCTTCAGGATGACCGGGTCGGCCTTCTTCACGAACAGGCCGCCGTACGGAGTATCAGGCGTCATATTGCCCTGTCCGTCTACAAACTGGATGAACGGAAGATCATAGTCACGTCCGATCCTTCCGTCATCCTCACCGAACGCCGGCGCGATATGGACGATACCGGTACCGTCGGTCATGGTGACGTAGTGGTCGCAGGTGACAAAATGCGCTTCCTTGCGCTGTTTCTTCGCCGCCTTTCCGGCTGCCTCAAACAACGGCTCATAGGGGCGTCTCTCAAGATCCGTTCCTACATATGTTTCGAGGATCTCGTAGGCCGGCTCATCATCGGTGCCGAGCTTTCCGAGAACCTTGTCAGCCAGCGCCTGCGCCAGAATATAGGTATAGCCGTCAGCGGCCTTCACCTTCACATAGGTCTCATCCGGGTTCACGCAGAGCGCGGTATTGCTTGGCAATGTCCATGGCGTTGTAGTCCATGCCAGATAATACAGCCCCTCCTCGTCCGCTGCCTTGAAGCGGACAATCGCCGAGCGCTCTTTCACGAGCTTGTATCCCTGCGCGACCTCCTGGGAACTCAGAGGAGTCCCGCAGCGCGGGCAGTATGGCACGACCTTGAAGCCCTTGTACAGAAGCTTGTTCTCCCAGATCGTCTTCAGCGCCCACCACTCTGATTCGATATAATCATCGTAATAGGTGACATAGGGATTATCCATGTCGGCCCAGAAGCCGACCGTGTCGGAGAAATCCTCCCACATGCCCTTGTACTGCCAGACAGACTCCTTACACTTCTGGATGAACGGCTCCATGCCGAACGCCTCGATCTGTTCCTTTCCGTTAAGGCCCAGCTCTTTCTCGACCGCCAGCTCCACCGGAAGCCCGTGGGTATCCCAGCCTGCCTTCCTCGGAACATATTCGCCCTTCATTGTGTGGTAACGGGGAATCATATCCTTGATAACACGCGTCAGGACATGGCCGATATGCGGTTTGCCGTTTGCCGTGGGCGGGCCGTCATAAAATGTATAGTACGGCGATCCCTCCCGGATCTTCATGCTCTTGCGGAACACGTCTGCTTCCTTCCAGAACCGGTTGACGCCTTTCTCACGTTCAACGAAGTTCAGGTCGGTGTTTACCTTGTCGTATCGCATCTGAATATCACCTCCGCGAGATGCCTTTCTCGTCAGCACCCCACTCTGCTGTTAATGGAAGTAATCACACGTTTCCGGCACCTTGCACAAAAAATGATAACGTGCTGTGCAGGTATATCCCGGCAGTACTATACTGCCCTGATAAATACGCGCAAAAACTCCCGGTCATAAGGATTCAAAGTATTATAAAGTTTTCTATGTTTATGTGTCAATTTGAGAAATCACGAAAATATGCCGCTGTGGCACGTATTTAAAGTCATATTGTCGTAATTTATTATGATGATGTCAAAGTCAAAAGTACCTTTTGACCCCAACAGATTTATGTTAATATGAATGATGTATAGCGCGCGGCGCTAAAAAGAGCGGAGCGTAGGCTTGCGAAGCAGCGAAGCGATCCGTACATTATAGATATCGGCCGAAGCCGTAAAGTCAACATGGATGCCGGATGTCCGGCAGATGTCCGCATAGCCGGTCCGGGTGGGCAGAGAAGCTGATCCGCCAATATCCGGCTTCGGAAAACGGAGAGACATATGCTTAGAGGAATCTTTAGTCTGGACAACCCGCTCATGCGGTTCTTATCCCGCGTGGCGGATATCATGGTTCTGAATATACTCTTTATTGTGTGCAGCCTTCCGATCTTCACGATCGGCGCGTCCTGGTCGGCGCTTTACTACTGCCTCTTCAAGATCAAAGACGAGGAGGAGGGATATCTGGTCAGGAAGTTCTTCCACTCATTCAAGCAGAACATCAAGCAGGCGACGATCATGTGGCTGATCATGTTCGCAATCGGAGCCCTGCTGTTTATCGAGTTTGTCATGTACCGTGAAGTTGACGGCATGATGGGAAATACAGTCCGTGCCATCGTCATCGTCGGCTGGATCTTCTGGTACCTGATCGGAACCTATGCTTTCGCTCTGCAGTCCAGATTCTACAACTCGATCGGGAATACCTTCCGCAACGCGGTTCTTCTGCTGTTCGCGAACGGCCCCAGATCCATCGCTATCATCGGACTTACCGCTGCCATCATCGCCTTCACCATGATGCAGAAGAACGCCGTTGTGCTGTGGAACCTGATACTTCTCTGGTTCCTGTTCGGCTTCGCCGCTGTCGCTACGATAAATGTGCAGCTGCTGTATCCAGTCATCCGTAAGCTGATGCCCGAGGAAGCGAAGGAGGAAGCCACTCCCGATAACGCATTTACCGTTGACGAACAGGCCGACCTGTCAAC
>DFHY01000116.1 GCA_002371345.1 Lachnospiraceae bacterium UBA3711 | reverse complement strand
GTAAGTATCCTGTCTAAAAGTTCTGCTCTGTCATGATACGAAAAGCCCATATGCCTGACATATCCGGCTTTCTTCTTATCCGCCAGCCATTCGAAGCATCCGAATTTCTGATACTTTTTATAGTTGTCTTCTCCCATATCATGCAGAAGATAGTAGTCAAAGTAGTCCACCCTTGTTTTCTCAAGCTGAGTATTGAAAACCCTCTCCCGCTCTTTTTCGTTATTAAAGAATCCCGAATGAAGCTTGGTGGCCAATGTAAACTCGTTCCTGTTATGCCTGCTTACAAGAGCCTCGCCGGCAGCATCCTCACTCTTGGATCCACAATACATCCAGGCCGTATCAAAGTAAGTAAAGCCTTCAGATATAAAGTAATCCACCATCTTCTTTGTAAGCTCGATATCGATATTTCCAAACTTCCCGGGTATTGCCAGTTCAGGAAGCCGCATCATTCCGAAGCCGAGCTTCTTAGTGTTTATGCCAAAAGTATTATCCATGATAATCCTCTCCTCCTCTCTTCCCGCATTCACTCATAATCGAACGTCTTCAGGAATGCCTGCGCGCGCGGCGTTTCCGGCTTTGTGAAGAATTCCTTCGGATCAGTGCTCTCCTCCACTATCTCGCCCTCATCGATGAACAGAACACGGTCCGCGATGGCGCGGGCGAAAGCCATCTCGTGCGTCACGATCAGCATCGTACTTCCCGAGCGCGCCAGTGACAGCACCACGTCGAGTACCTCATGTACCATCTCAGGATCAAGCGCGGCAGTGATCTCATCAAGAAGCAGGATCTCCGGATGCATGCACAGGGCGCGGACGATCGCGACCCTCTGCTTCTGTCCTCCTGACAGCTGCCTCGGATAGTCGTCCCTGCGGTCCGCCAGGCCTACCCTCTCAAGAAGCTCCAGGGCTTCCTGCTCAGCTTCCGCCCTCGGGCGTTTCTGAACCTTACAGGGAGCCAGGGTCACATTCTGGATAATGGTTTTGTGCGGAAACAGATCATAGCTCTGGAACACCATGCCGATCTTCTGGCGCATCAGGGTGATGTCCTTCGCTCCGCTGTGCACCGGCCTGCCGTCCAGAAGGATCTGTCCGCCCTGTATATCCTCCAGCGCGTTGACACATCGAAGAAGGGTGCTCTTCCCGCAGCCGGAGGGACCGATCACAACGATGACCTCGCCCTTCCTGACTGTCAGGTTCAGATCCTTCAGTATTACATTTCCCTCGAATTCCTTGTGAAGGTGCTCTATTCTAAGTACTTCATTTCCTGTGCTTTCAGTCACAATTCCTACCCTTTCCGGACTAAAATCCGCCATAGATGTCTATTCTTCATCGCGCAGTCCAGGCCCGCGATGAAGAATAAACGCTCCGCGGGGCTGTCACGCCCACTTCTTCTCAAGCCACACCGCCAGTCTGCTTACCGGCCAGCAGATCAGGAAATACATAAGGAATATCACCGCGAATACTCCGAACGCCGCGTTAGGCGACACTTTTCTGTTCGCCTCTATGATCTGCTGTCCGACCTTAAGCACCTCAACGATGCCGATCATCATTACCAGGCTCGTGGTCTTGATCATGCGTGTGATCAGGTTGATCGACAGCGGGATCAGCCTGCGTATCGTCTGCGGCAGGATCACGTATCTGAACGCCATCCCACGGCTCATGCCAAGCGCCGCCGCGCTCTCATACTGTATCTTCGGAATGCTTATCAGCGCCCCCCTCACAAGGTCGCCCATCTCGGCGGTTCCCCAGAACACGAACACGATTATCGCCGCAGTCTCCGCCTCCAGGTCCCAGCCGAATACACGGGTGGTTCCGAAGTAAACAATGAACAGCAGAACCATCTGCGGCATGATCCTCACAATCTCAAGATACACCCTGAATATCGCCTTTACGGCCATATTGCGCGAGGTCATCAGTATTCCGACCAGTATGCCGAGCACTATGCTGATCGCAACCGATATCAGGCTGATGCGCACAGCGACCCACAGCCCTTCGAGAAGCCTCAGAAAATTCGTACCCTTGAACAGTACATCAATTCCCAAACTCTGCACGGCGCATCCTCCTTTCCAGCAGGCTTCCCAGCAGTGACACGGGGAGCAGCATTATCAGGTAGAACACCACCAGAAGTGTCAGGCATTCAATTGTCTTCGCGTACATACCGATCAGGTCCTTGGCCGTAAACATCAGATCCATCAGGCTGATCACGGAAAAGACGCTGGTCTCCTTGAGCAGGAAGATAACATTTGCCACTATACCGGGCATGCTTGCCGTGACCGCCTGCGGCAGGATCACGTACCGGAAAGCCTGGAGATAGCTCATGCCCAGGCTCAGCGCGCTCTCCTCCTGGATCGGCGCTATATTGTCAAGGCCGCTTCTGAAGGTCTCAGCCATATAAGCGCCGCCCAGCAGTCCCAGCCCCAGGCTTCCGCAGACCTCCGCGGATATCCTGATTCCGATCTTCGGCAGCGCGAAATACATAAAAAACAGCTGTACAAGCAGCGGTGTGTTTCGGAACAGCTCTACATAAACTGTGACAAGCTGCCTGAGCACCGGTATGCGCAGCTGCCTGATGAGCGTGCAGACCAGACCGATAACAAACGCCCAAAGGACGCCCTGCCACCCAATCCTGAGAGTGAGCAGCAGTGCGTCCCTGTACAGTGGAATATAGGAACGTATTACCTCAATATCCATTAAGTCTCCAACTTACAAAGCCTCATCTCACGCCGGGCACTGTTCCGATGTCGCGGAATTGTTAACAGACACACACTGGCTACATCAGCGTTTTCATAGTCTGAAAATCCCGGCCGGCGGACTTATTCCGCCTCTGTCTCCGCACCGGCGGCCACTCCGCCCTCAATCACCAATGTATCCTCATAATCGGCGCCGTAGGTGTCAAGAAGTGTCGCCTCATAGTCCGCGTGGAAGAAATTCTCCTCACCGAGCGCGACAATCTCATCATTGATCCAGTTCAGCAGAGTCTCATTTCCCTTAGTTACCGCAGGCGCGATGGTGTCCGCGCTTCCCAGGGACGGGATGCCGACCACATAGCCTTCATTCTCTATCGAAAATGCGATAACCTCAGTGTTGTCATTCGCCCACGCCACTCCGTTTCCGTTTTCGAAGGCTGTCTTCGCCTCTGCGTAGGCATCGTACTTCTGCAGTTTAATCTCCGGATTATTCTTCACCAGATAGGTCTCGGCAGTGGTTCCGGAAATGACTATGACCTGATCATCCTCTCCTATGTCATCCAGGCTCTCGATCACCGCGTCCTCGGGAGAGACAACGCCCAGTGCCACATTCATATACGGCAGAGCGAAGTCAACCTCCTCGGCACGCTCCTCTGTCACCGTGAAGTTCGCCAGGATAATGTCAACCTTTCCGGTCTGCAGATACTCTATGCGGTTCGCGGCTTCGGTGGAAACATAATTGATATCCACGCCGAGATCCTCGCCGAGGCGCTCCGCCAGATACACGTCATAGCCCTGGTAATCACCGTTCTCATCAACGTATCCGAACGGGCTCTTGTCGGAGAAAACACCGATGTTGATGGTGCCGCTCTCCTTGATCTCATCGAGCGTGCGGAAGGCTTCGTCCGCAAATGCCGCCGGAGAGGACGCAAGCGCCGCTCCCAGGGTGATAGCCGTAACTGCTGCAACAATCTGATTCTTTCTCATGGTCTTACTCCTTATCTATTACTGCCATGCATGGTCACGCGGAGCATCGCATATGATTAACCCGCTAAGAGTCGATTACGAATTATTTCGTGCTTCGCACTGTAACCATCGCATATAATACACGAAAACGTTTAATCTGCAAAGATATTTCTTCATGGCACCCCTACACGGACGCCGCTGCCTTAAACCCCTGCTCCAGATCCCAGATGATGTCGTCGATATGCTCGGTGCCTATGGACAGGCGGATGGTATTCTGATATATTCCCGCCGCCTCGAGCTGCTCAGGCGTCATCTCCGCGTGAGTTGTGTCGTAAGGATGTATCACCAGGCTCTTGACATCAGCCACATTTGCCAGCAGCGAGAAGATCTTCAGGCCATCGATGAACGCATAGGCTTCTTCCTTTCCGCCCTTTATGCGGAATGTGAAGATCGACGCCCCGCCGTTCGGGAAATACTTCTCGTACAGCGCGTGATCCGGATGGCCAGGGAGGGAGGGATGACTGATCTCCTCAACCTGCGGGTGGGATGCAAGGAATTCAACAACCTTCTTCGTGTTCTCGGCGTGCCGCTCCAGGCGGAGAGACAGAGTCTCGAGCCCCTGCAGAAGCAGGAACGCGTTGAACGGAGAGATGGCGGCACCTGTGTCGCGGAGCAGTATCGCGCGGATATACGTCACATAGGCCGCCGCTCCTGCCGCCTGTACAAATGACACGCCGTGATAGCTGGCATTCGGCTCGGTGAACTGCGGGAACCTGCCGGATTTACTCCAGTCAAATGTCCCTCCGTCCACGATCAGGCCGCCCAGTGTCGTTCCGTGCCCGCCGATGAACTTGGTCGCTGAGTGTACCACGATATCCGCACCATGTTCAAAGGGCCTGATGGCATACGGCGTTCCGAAGGTGTTGTCGATTATCAGCGGAATATTGTGGCTGTGCGCTATCTCCGCGACAGCGTCGATATCCGGGATGTCGGAATTCGGGTTGCCGAGCGTCTCGATGAAAATCGCCTTCGTCTTCTCATTTACCGCGCCTCTAACCGCGTCAAGATTGTGTATATCCACAAATGTGGTTGTTATCCCGTAGTTGGGAAGCGTCTGATCCAGGAGGTTGTAGCTTCCTCCGTAGATGGTGTTCTGCGCCACGATATTGTCGCCTGCCCCGGCAAGCGCCAGGATCGAGTATGTGACCGCCGCCGCACCGGCCGCCAGTGCCAGAGCTCCGACACCGCCCTCAAGCGCCGCTATACGCTCCTCCAGCACACCCTGCGTAGAATTTGTCAGACGCCCGTAGATATTGCCGGCATCCCTGAGGCCGAACCTGTCAGCCGCGTGCTGCGCGCTGTGAAACACATACGAGGTGGTCTGGTATATCGGAACCGCCCTGGCGTCAGTCGCCGGGTCGGGCTTCTCCTGTCCTACGTGAAGCTGCAGTGTCTCAAACTTATACTTATGCTCACTCATGTCTGTCTCCTTCCCTTCTCCATATCCGGGGCATTTTCAATCGCCCCTTCCCTTCTCCATATCCGGGACATTCCAATTGCCCTTCGTTTCTCCCTATCGGTTTAGTAGGAATATACGACAGACATACGGCTGCGTCAATTATTCATATTTTAGGACTGGTTCAAGGTTTTACCTATAGCAGGCGGGTGAAGGCAGGCGACGTGTTTGCGGGACGCCTTTCGTCATAAGAGGCCGGCCTTATGAATTAGAGAACAGGCCTCGCAATGACGAAAAGCATCCTCAGCAAACCATAGGAGCCGACTGAACCCGGCCAGATGCGTGCACGCGCGCAGCCGACCAACTCTTCTATGGGAGAGCGAAGCGCGTGCAATTGCATCGCAGGCGGGTGAAGGCAGGCGACGTGTTTGCGGGATGCCTTTCGTCATAAGAGGCCACTTACAGATTATCCTTAAACTACTAAAAACAGCCCCTTCAAAGGGGCTGTTTTTTTAGAATACGGAAAACCGTATCACCGCTCCTCTCGGAAGTACGGCAGGCCAAGCGCCGCAGGCGGCTGGTTCTCCCTCTTCTTTCTCATGCTGATAATGATCAGCACAAGGATCGTAACGATGAACGGAGCCATCTTATAGATCTCCTTGATCGCCATATTAGTTCCGGTCGGAATGTACAGATACAGAATATACAGCGCGCCGAACAGGAACGAAGCCAGGATGCTGACGTTCGGCCTCCAGATCGTGAAGATAACCAGAGCTATCGCGAGCCAGCCTCTGTCGCCGAAAGCATCGTTTGACCACACGCCTGACGCGTAGTCCATAACATAATACAACCCTCCGAGTCCGGCTATCATGGAGCCGATACAGGTTGCCCAGTACTTATACGCCCCGACATTGATGCCGGCCGCGTCAGCAGTCGCCGGATTCTCACCTACAGCCCGAAGCTGCAGGCCTCTCCTTGTCCTGTTCAGGAAAAATGACGACGCCAGAGCAATCACAATCGCCACATATACCAGGAAGCCGTAATTCAGGAAGAGCGCTCCGAACACTCCGGCGTCCTCCGCAAACGGAAGCTTCGCGGCGTAGAACTTATGCGTTATTGACAGCGCAATCGACGGAACATCTGATCCGGTCAGCTTGATAAGGGAGCCGCCGAAGAAGTTTCCGAAGCCTACTCCGAAGGTGGTCATGGCAAGGCCTGTAACGTTCTGGTTCGCGCGCAGAGTGACCGTCAGGAAACAGTATAACAGCCCCATCAGGAAAGATCCGATCAGGCAGCATACCAGAGGAATGGTGATCGCCAGGAACGCGTTGGCATTCTCCACCGAACCGACCTTCTGCTCGTAGAAGAACGCGCCTATAACTCCGGAGATCGCGCCGACATACATGATGCCCGGAATACCGAGGTTCAGGTTGCCGCTCTTCTCTGTGAGCGTCTCGCCCGTAGAACCCAGCAGAAGCGGAGTTGCCTGTGCAACCGCACGTGGAATGAAGGATACAATATCAAACATAGCTCACTTCGCCTCCTTCCTGAACACGATCCTGTACTGAATGAAGAACTCACAGCCGATCAGGAAGAAGATAATGATCGAACTGAGGATATCCGAGAAGCTCTGGTTCAGGCCGAACTGGGTCGCGACCTCGCCGGCCCCCTTGCTAAGGAATGCCAGCAGGAAGGAGGTAAAGATCATACCGAGCGGATTGAACTTCGCCATCCACGCGACCATGACCGCCGTGAAACCGCGTCCTCCGGCAAGGGTGGTCGTCATGGTGTGATCCGTGCTTCCGACCATCAGGAGACCCGCGATTCCGCAGATCGCCCCCGACAGAAGCATGGTTCTGATAAAGACGCGTCCGACCTTGATGCCGATATATCTCGCGGTGCGTTCACTCTCGCCCACGACAGCCAGCTCATAGCCGTGCTTGCTCTTATTCATGTAGATGTAGAGTATCACTGTGAGAGCAGCCGCGACCAGAACAGTCAGCAGATATTTGTACTCGCCTATCTGAGGCAGCCACCCATACTGGGTCGACTGGTTGATGATGCCGATCTTGCCCGATCCTCTGGGGGATTCCCATATGATGATGAAGTACGCGACCAGCTGTGTCGCCACATAGTTCATCATCAGCGTAAACAGCGTTTCATTTGTATTCCACCTTGACTTGAAGAATGCCGGAATCGCCGCCCAGACGGCGCCTGCCGCGATAGCGGCCACAATCTCGATGATGATAAGCAGCACGTTCGGGATCTTGCCTCCCAGCATAATCATACAGCTGGAAGTCGCCAGGACACCCATCATCACCTGTCCCTCGCCTCCTATATTCCAGAAGCGCATGCGGAAGGCCGGAGCCATGGCAAGTGATATGATCAGCAGGATCGAAACATTCTGCAGAAGCACCCAGAGTCTTCTCTCAGAGGCAAAGCTGCCCTCCCAGATGGTTTTAAATACGCTGACCGGGTCATCGCCTGTAAACATGAATGTAACCAGGGCGCAGGCAAGTATCGACAGCAGGATAGCGGCCGCACGAACCGCAGTCGCCTGCTTCAGGGAGATATCCGGGCGTTTTACGATGTGGGCAAGAGGCCCTCTTCTTTTCTCATTCATGTCGCCGCACCTCCCCCGAGAGTTGTCATCATGCTTCCGACCTCATACTTGTTTGTCTTCCGGCCGTCCACAATACCGGATACCTTGCCGCCGCACAGAACCAGTATCCTGTCGGCCAGCTCCAGAAGCACGTCAAGATCCTCACCAACATACACTACAGCTACGCCCCTCTGCTTCTGCTGATTCATAAGGTCGTAGATCGCGTAGGATGAATTGATATCGAGGCCGCGCACCGCGTACGCTGTCAGAAGAACCGACGGAGCGGAAGCGATCTCACGCCCGACAAGAACCTTCTGGACATTTCCGCCCGACAGGCGCCTCACCGGCGTACTCAGTCCCGGTGTGACAACCTCAAGATTGTCCTTGACATCCATCGCGACTCCCTTAGGCGTTCCTCGGTCCACAAACACACCGCGTCCCTTGCGGAATGAGCGGAGCATCATGTTGTCCGTCATATCCATGTTGCCGACAAGTCCCATGCCGAGACGGTCCTCCGGGACAAATGACAGCGAGACCCCGAGTCTCTGGATGTCCAGCGGATCCTTGCCGATCAGGCTGACTTCCCTTCCATCCGGATAGATATATGCGATGTCACCTGTCTCAATCGGCTGCAGTCCGCTGATCGCCTCCAGGAGTTCCTTCTGTCCGCTGTTCGAGATACCCGCAATGCCGAGAATCTCTCCGGAATTGGCAGTGAACGAGACATTGTCCAGCTTGACAAGCCCCTCCTCACTGCGAACCGTAAGGTTAGAGATCCTGATCCTGGGCTTCGGATCCACCGGATCGGGTCTGTCTATATTCAACGCGACCGAGTGCCCGACCATCATATCGGTCATCTCCTGGGCATTCGTCTCGCTCGTCTTCAGGCTCCCGATAAACTCTCCGGCGCGGAGAATGTCAACCCGGTCAGATATCTCGAGAACCTCATTCAGCTTATGAGTAATGATAATGACCGCCTTGTTGTCCTTCTTCATGTTCCGGAGAACATCGAACAGCTTCTCCGTCTCCTGGGGAGTCAGAACCGCGGTCGGCTCATCCAGGATAAGGATATCCGCCTTCCGGTACAGGACCTTGACTATCTCGACAGTCTGCTTCTGCGATACCGTCATGTCATATACCTTCTGATCCGGATTCAGGTCAAATCCGTATCTGGAGCATATATCCCTGACACGGCCGGACGCGGCTTTCAGGTCATACTTTTCCTCCTTGAGTCCCAGCACGATATTCTCAGTCGCCGTCATGACATCCACCAGCTTGTAGTGCTGGTGAATCATTCCTATGCCAAGACCAAGCGCATCTTTAGGCGAACGGATGCTTACCTCCTTTCCGTCCACCTCAATCTGCCCCGAATCCGGGCAGTAGATCCCCGACAGCATGTTCATCAGCGTCGTCTTTCCGGATCCGTTCTCTCCCAGAAGAGAGAGAATCTCTCCCCGCTGGATATCAATGGAAACATCATGGTTCGCCACAACCTTTCCGAATGTCTTCGTTATGCCGCGCATCTGTACGGCCGGTATCCTGTTATCCAATGTGTAATCCTCCGGCACTGACCTCTCAGAGTTTGAAAAGGCAGTACAGACAATATCTCTGCACTGCCTTACAGGTGTTTAAAACAATCTTAGAACGCGACATCCAGAAGAGTGATGCCGTCGATCGGGCTGCCGTTGCCTTCTTCGTCATAGAACAGACCGAAGTACGGAGCTGATCTGTACTCTGACTCATGATAATATCCGTCAGAGACAACCGGTGTATCCGGCGCGTACTCCGGATCGGTATCGACATCGGCTTCGAATCCGTCCTCAAGCTCCTCGCCGAATACGGTGAAGGTCGAGGTGTCGAATACATGCAGGGTGCCCGCCTCAAGCTCAGCCTTGACAGCCTCGATCTCCTCAGCGGTTCCCTCTGCCGCGACTGCCTCGTTAAGCTCGGTCAGCTGTACGGAATCGGTCGCAAGGGTTCCTGTAAAGTCGACCGGAATCTCCTCTCCGAGAACAGTGGCGATGATCGCGCTCTCGAAGTACGGAGCCCAGTTGATCTTGGAGGAAATGATATAGGTGTTCGGAGCAGCGTCGATGGTGGAGCCGTTGTAGGAGACATCCGGAACGCCGGCGGCTTCGCAGGCTGTCGGAGCGCCCATTGAGTCGGCGTGCTGTGAGATAAGGACACAGCCGTCTGCGATCAGGGTGTTCGCGCCTTCCTTCTCAGCGGTCTCGTCATACCAGGAACCGGTGAAGGTGACTTCCATAGTCGCTGTCGGGCACTCATGTCTCACGCCCAGGAAGAAGGATGTGAATCCGGAGATAACCTCCGCATAGGTAAATGCTCCGACATATCCGACCTTGGCTTCATCCTCGGTGATATCGCCATTCTCGATCATCTCGTTCAGCTTCATGCCAGCCGCTACGCCGGCAAGGAATCTTCCTTCATAGATGGAAGCGAACGCGTTGTGATAGTTGTCAAGGCCTTCTGTATGAGCCTTGGTTCCGGTTGCGTGGCAGAACTGGACATCCGGAGCTTCCTGAGCCGCCTGGATCATGTAGTCCTCATGGCCGAAGCTGTCCGCGAAGACGATGCTGCAGCCCTGATCCGCCATATCCATGGCCTCTTCATAGCACTCCTGTCCTTCCGGAACATTCGTCTTCAGGACGATCTGATCCTCGCTCATGCCGAGATCCGCGGCCGCTTCCTTCGCGGCGTTGATGAAGTTCAGGTCATAGGTGGAGTTCTCATCATGCAGGAAGATAAAACCTGCCTTGAAATCTTCCGGAATCGCGATATCCGATTCTGTCTCTGCCGCAAACGCTGCTGTCGAGAGCGACATGGCCAACAAAGCACTCATCGTCAAAGCTATAAACTTTCTCATATACACTTCCTCCTTATGTGAGAACATGTCGATACAATTCAAGATAGCTACAAAACCAGTATATCAATGATGGAATCCAGTGTCAACAATTCCCCCCGGCAGGGCATCACATCTTTATGGTGATTTGTGACAAAACATACTATCTGTGTCTCACCGCTCATGACATATTTCACAAAAGACAGGCAGGATTTCCCGGAAACAGACGGAAATCCTGCCAAATTTTCATTTTTGATAAAACAAAGTCAGCCCCGCTCAGCGGAAATCCTTTTCCCTGAGAATCACACGGTCCTGTTCGTCGTACCTCTTCTTCGATGAGCCGATTCTGCGGAAAAATGTATTCGCGCTCTTGATTGCGCGGTCTACCAATTCGATCACATTTGTCACTGACACTGCCTCGCCGGTCTTCTTCGCCGCCTCGATCCTGTCCCTGCAGGCATCAACAGCCTTCTCGCTGAACACATAATCCTTGCTCTCCGCATAGATCCGGCCGAAATTCACCAGATCGTCTGACGTGTACTCAGGAATATAGATCTGCGCCGTGAACTTCATGGTAAAGCGCGGATGCCGCATAAGCAGCTCATGAATGTAACGCTGCTCGTCCTCCAGGATCATGATCAGCCCGTCAGTTCTGAACTCCATTGCCGTTGTCAGCTGATCGACTATAGCGTCATCAAGGTCTCCGGCCTCTTCGACGATCAGAACTCCGCCGGCGATCTTGGCGATAGTGGCCGCGATGTCCTTCCTGTTCAGGTCCGCGGCGTATATGCGGGCCATCTTGACAGAGTGAGTCCCCATGTCCTCCGCGATCGCCTTCGCAATGCCTGTCGCGATAGTAGTCTTACCGCAGCCGTGAGCTCCTAGGATCAGAATGTTGCCGCTCCGGCTGGTGCGGTCATCCTTACGGTTTTCCGCCTGCCAGATAGCGCCGGCTATCTGCTCTGAAAGATTTCCTATACTTGTAAATCCTCTGAACAGGTCTCTCTGATTCTCACGAAGCTGAGCCCTGCCGGTAAATACCTCAGGCTCCGGAGCGCTCTTCGGAACCTCACGCATCACCTGCTCGCCGATTCTCCTGTTTGCGGGACTGTCTGTACCGTCTGTTCCGGGCGCCGGCGTCATCTCTGGCGCCGCAGCCTCATATCCTGCCTGCGCCGCGGCCGCTCCGGCTCCCGCCGCAATAGCCGCTGCGCCAAGCTCCGCCGCGCCTGATCTTCCGTCTGGCGCTTCAGCCGGAGCAGGCTGTCCCACCGCTTCGCCTGTCTCTTCCCTGAAGGATGCTCCCGGCGCGTCCGCTATCCTGACGTCTTCATCCACGGCTCCTGCGGCTGCAGCCACCTCGGCCTCAGCCATCTCCGCGGCTTTCTCCGCTGCCTGTGAGGCGTTCTTTGCCGCCTCTTCCGCCGCCGCGTTCTCATTCAGATACGCCTCGTGGAGCTTGCGGATCTCCTCAACAGGAAGCCTGCGTGTCTTTGCCTCGGCAATCTCTTTCGTATACGGAACCTTCGCGGCGCTCATAAAGCCTGCCGCCGCCGCAATGTCCGCGCCGGATACCTGCGGAGTGCTTTCGGCAATGTCATGATCTTCCACCTTCGGCTCATGAACCGCATCGGCTGGCGCCGCCTCTTCTTCAAGAATTATTCCTGATGCTCTGTCACGGCTCTCCAGTCCCATCTGCGCCCTGAGAGCGTCGTCGGCCTGTGCTATCTGTTCTGACGGAATCTCCGTAGTCTGCCTGGCCTCACGCACATCTTCCCGGAGGAAGCGCGGAATCTCAGGCTCGTCCTTCGTATCATCCGCCCTGGATACATTCATGCCGTCATAAGACGCTGCCTTAGCCTCGGCCTGATGCTGCGCCGTCATCTGCGCCTCTTCATTCGCGGACATCACGCTTCCGCCGGTCACCTTGCGAACATGTTCTCCTCTGTCTCCCATGGACAGAAGAATGTCATCTATTGTCAGGCGTCCGGCCTGACGCTTCGCAGACGCTTCCGACACCGGAACGCGGAAGGTCATGTCCGTTCCTCTCGCGGCAACCGCGTTCTCCTGATCCTCCTTCGACTGTTCGATCGCCTCATCAAGGACTGCCTCATCCGCCGCGAGAGCATCCTTCGGGCCAACCCCTGACACGATCTCTCGCATGCTGCGGATCATCTCCTCCTGCATCTTCTCCGGAGTGACATCCACGGCAGGCTCCCGGAACGCAGCATCAGCCGCAGCGGCGCTCTCAGAAGCATCCGCTTCAGCCTTGTCGTCACCGGCATCCTCCTGCCCTGCCTCAGCGCTTCCGATGAAGGAAGCCGCCGCTCCTGCGGCAGCAAGTCCCGCCGCTGCCATAGCTGCCTTATTCAGTTCATCAAGAACCGGCTCCTCTTCCTTATTCTCCTGAGAAGGCTCTTCGGCAGCCTCTTTCACCGGCTCCTGCGCCGGAGCTTCAGCTGCTGACTTAACCGGCTGCTGTTCCGGTTCTTCAACGACTGCCTTAACCGGCTCCTGCGCCGGTACTTCTGAAGCCTCTGCCGGCACCTCAGGCTCAGCCTGCGGCTCTTCAGCCCGCACTTCAGAAACCACAGCCTGTACGGGCGTCTCAGCAGCTTCCATCACCGGTGCTTCTGCCGCAGCTTCCATCACCGGTGCTTCTGCCACAGCTTCCATCACAGTTGCTTCTGCCGCAGCTCCCATCACCGGTGCTTCTGCCGCAGCTTCGGCGGCTTCTTTAACAGCTCCCTTCGCAGGCTCTTCAACGGCCGCTTTAACCTGCTCCTGCGCCGGAGCTTCTGAAACCTCTGCCGGTACCTCAGGCTCAGCCTGCTGCTCTTCGGCCGCATCTTCCGCCGGCTTCTCGGACAATGCCTTTCTGGCCTCCTCAGCCTTGCGGCCAATCTCAGCCTGCGCCTCCTCGGCCTTGCGTGACAGTTCAACCTTCGTCGCTTCAATTCTGGCAGTCTGCGAGATATCGGCTGCCAGCTCACTCTTGATCTCCTCCTGAGCCGCCGCCGCCCTCTCAGCCTTCGCCAGTGAAGCCGCCTCGCTCAGATATGATTCCGGCCTGATCTCAAGCTCTTCTTCCTCCTCATTGAAGCGGTTGTCATAGATCTCCTGCTGCTTCGGAGTAAGCGGCGCGTACTTCTTCTTGAGCTCCAGGGCTTTGATTACATACTTGCCGCTGTGGAACCAGAGCACAAGGTCATCGCAGGTGGCAAGGCCCTCCTGCACGCGGCCCGCCTGGATCTCGAGACGGGCCAGCTCATAGGCCCATTTCTCATTGTATTCCTGATCCAGATACTCTTTCAGGATATCTATCTGCTCATCCAGCGACGAACCCCTGCCGCGATAGATCTTGTACTTCAATATGTACTTATTGTTATCATGCGGGGCAGCCTGGACATACTCCGAATAATACTCGATAGCCTGGTCAAACTGGCGCAGCTTGATACAGCACTCCACCAGCCTGTACAGAACCATCCTTCCCACCGGACTGCGCCGGTACGCGCGAAGCAGAAGAACCTTGCTGTCCTCATAGCGCTCCAGCGCCTCGTAGACCTCGCTGATCATAACCAGTGTCTGCACATTCCGGACTCTCTTCCAGTCTATGGAATCCGCGATACCCGCAGCTCCCTCATAGTCCTCGGACGCAATCAGACGATTGATCTCCTGCAGTTTCTCCTGATATTCTCTCTTGTCCATTGTGTCACCCCGTTACTCTTTATTTACATCAATCCGCTACTGATTCAGAAGGAGGCTTTATAAGTCAGCGTCAGAATACTTTTGGCGTTGGCTATAAACTCAGAACCCCTCATCAAGCAGCGCCTCATCTGCTTCGCGGGCAGTCTTCCTGTCTCTCCCAGGTCTTGAGAACAGCTCTCCGTCTTTCCATGTATGTGCGGAAAACAGCACCAGCACCGGAAGTATCTCCAGTCTGCCGGCGATCATGTCGAAGATCAGCACGCAGGTTGAAAATGCGCTGTATCCGCTGAAGTTCGCGGTCGGCCCTACCTTCCCAAGTCCGGGACCGATATTGTTGAGCGTCGCCGTGACCGCGGTGAAGTTCGTCTCCAGGTCAAATCCGTCGACAGAGATCAGGAGAATACTGATCGCCATAACCAGGAAATACGCCACGATAAACACATTTATGCCGCGGAGAACGGAATGCTCCAGAGGCTTCCCGTCGTACTTTATCTTGCGCACATTGTTCGGATGAATCGCGTTGTCCAGTTCCTTCGCTATAGTCTTAACCGCAACCTGGATTCTGGAGACCTTCATACCGCCTCCCGTGGATCCCGCGCAAGCGCCGCAGAACATCAGCAGCACCA